>NZ_QSDP01000062.1:0-37064 GCF_003463685.1 Parabacteroides sp. AM58-2XD | reverse complement strand
ACCCCATCCTAAAATATCAAAGTTTTCAGATAATACAGAATTTGTGAAAATATATAATAAGATTCATCAGTATGTAGTGACGGAAAAGCATTTTTTGGATAAAAATATAACTATGAATATCATTGTTCGTCAATGTAATGTCGGGAAAAATTATTGAATAAAGTTCTTCGTTTAAAAGATGATGTAGCTTTTCATGGATATATAAATAAACAGCGTGTTATTTATGCTTCTACTTTATTGCTTGATCCTTCTAATAAATTGATTGAAGTGGTTGCTTCAGAATCGTGCTTTAATAATTCCCGGACATTTGTTCGTAATTTCAAAGCAGTATATCATATGACTCCCAGTGAATTTCGTCGTTCTCATTGGAAAGGGAACCCTTGATTTTATAGGTAAGCTGTCTAATGAACGGACAAAAACGATTTTGTCCTAAGGTGGCTTCTATTTGTCATCTTCATGCCTTGTTTTTACTTGCTTGCTCTCTTTTTTTGTTATTTCTTTGCATCAGAGATAAATGATAAAAATAAAAGGTATTAAAGTATATAGATGCATAGGCATACCTTATCTATGAAAAAGAGAAAGAAGAAGTGATTCTTCTTTGAGTAGTCTGATGAAGACGTTTGTCGGACTACTTTTTCTAGAATACTCGTAGCCTATGATTAAATTTATGTTTTTTCTTTTTATTCATTTGGAGAGGTTGATCAACTTTATTTTTTCATAGTTTTTGATTTAGTAATCAGGTAAGGTCCCGGCTTGTGAAAGTCGGGACTTTTGGTATACAAAAAAAGGATAACCTTTCGATTATCCTTTTTTCAGAGAGCGGAAGACGGGGCTCAAACCCGCGACCCTCAGCTTGGAAGGCTAATGCTCTATCAACTGAGCTACTTCCGCAATTTTTATTGCTTTTGAAATAGTAGTGGGCAGTGATGGATTCGAACCACCGAAGTCGAAAGACAGCTGAGTTACAGTCAGCCCCATTTGGCCACTCTGGTAACTGCCCCTATTATTTTCAATTGCAGTGCAAAGGTACGATTATTTTTGAAACCTGCAAGCGTTTAGTCAGAAAAATGAACCATTTTTAATGCAGTCACTGCTGCTTCATCCCCTTTGTTTCCGTACTTACCGCCTGCACGATCTTCCGATTGCTGCATGTTGTCGGTAGTTAACAGACCGAAAATGAATGGGATATCATACATCAGGTTTAGTTCGGTAACACCTTGTGTAACGCCTGAACAAACATAATCAAAATGTGGAGTATCGCCTCTGACAACACAGCCAAGAACGATCACTGCGTTTACATCTTTTGTTTCAGCCATGCGTTTTGCACCAAAAGTCAGTTCGAAACTACCCGGTACACGTTTCACATAGATATTTTCCGGTTTTACACCATGTTTTTCCAGAGTGTTGCAGGCACCTTCCAGTAATTTCTCGGTGATGTGCTTATTCCACTCTGCGACTACAATACCGAACGTCATTTCTGAACCGTCAGGAACACTGTTGAAGTCGTAGTCTGATAAATTTTGATAAGCTGTAGCCATAACTTTTTATTTAAAATAAAAGGATGCCTTTTTTGATGGACATCCTTTTATATAGTTCATATCGTATGATAATATTATTTTGCAGCAGAAGCGCGAGCGATATATTTGTCAATATCGGCAGCTTCCATTGAGTTGAAATATTTTTCTTTGATCGTAGTGTATGCTTTAACTGCATCGCTATATTGTTTCTGGTTTTCGTAGGCAATACCTGCTTTTTTCAGATAAACCGGGCTGATCACTTCGTTGTCTGCTTTCTTAGCAGCTTTTTCGAAATAGCTGATACCTTCTTTTACATTACCCATATTTACATAGCAGTCACCGATCAGGCCGATGATAGCCGGAGAAATCATATTGTCGTCTCCGCTGAATGATTTCAGTTTGTCAAGAGCTTTTTCGGTTTCTCCCATCTTGAAATAACAGATACCTGCATAAGCCTTTGCCAGGTTACCGGAAGCAGTACTTCCATATTGGTCGATGATACCTTCGAATCCGTCAAAGTCAGCGCCATTACCGTTTAAAGCCAGATTGAAAGAATCTTTAGCGAAATACTGTTCTCCTTTAAATATAGCAGCGGCTGCTTTCTTTTCCTGAGGAATCAAATAACCGTGTTTAATTCCTAAAACAGCTCCAACAACGAGTGCGATAGCTATAATTCCGTAAATGATCTTTTTTGAATTGTTTTCAATGAACTGCTCTGATCTTGAAACAATTTCTTCTACTTCTAACTCCGTGTTGGTGTTTTTTTCCTTAGTAGCCATAATGTGTTATAGTTATTTATTATTTTTATCTACTGATTTATGCCAATGGCAATTCAAAGCGCAAAAGTAGTTTTTTTTACTGATATAATCTATACTTAGAAGTATATTTTTTAATTTTGTACGATTAATAAGGTACAGATGATACTCAAAAAGCTTTCTATTCTCAATTATAAAAATATTCTTCAGGCGGAAGTCGCTTTCTCTCCGAAAATGAATTGTTTCTTTGGAAACAATGGGATGGGGAAGACGAACCTGCTGGATGTAATCCACTATCTTTCGTTTTGCAAGAGTCATATCAATACTCCTGATAGTCAGATTATAAATAATGATCAGGACATGTGCGTTATCCAGGGTGAATATGATTATGAAGGGAGAAGCGAGGATATATTCTGTGCTATCCGCCGCCGCCAGCGGAAACAGTTCAAACGGAATAAAAAGGAATATGATAAGTTGTCCGAACACATCGGACTCCTTCCTTTGGTTATGGTGTCGCCGGCCGACTCGGATCTGATCCGGGGAGGGAGTGACGAACGCCGCCGCTTTCTGGATCTGATAATTTCGCAACAGGACAAACAATATCTGCATGCCCTGATACAATATAACAAGGCTTTGCTCCAGCGGAATATTCTTTTGAAGAATCAAAGTATGGACACTTCTTTGTATGAAGTGCTGGAAATGCAATTGGATATGTATGGGCGGATGGTGTTCGAGAAACGCCAGCTACTGGTGGAAAGTTTTATTCCTATTTTTAACGAATACTATCAAACTATCTGCCGTTCTACCGAACAGGTCGGATTGGGGTATATATCCCAACTGGCAGACCGGAATCTGGCTGAGTCGCTGGCGGTCAACAGGGAGCGTGACCGTATTTTGGGATATACTTCCAACGGTGTTCATAAGGATGAACTGGAAATGACATTGAACGAACAATTAATCCGTAGGGTCGGTTCGCAAGGACAAAATAAAACTTATCTGATAGCACTGAAGTTGGCTCAGTTTGCTTTTCTGACCCGAAAAGGGCAGACAACTCCCATTTTGCTTCTGGATGATATATTTGATAAACTGGATGCGGCACGAGTGGCCGAGATCATCAAGCTGGTTAGTGGAGACAGTTTCGGGCAGATATTTATTACCGATACCAATCGGAAATACCTGGATGAAATCCTGCAGGCAATGAATCATGATTATGCTTTGTTCAGAGTAGAACAGGGTGAAGTTCAACCGATGGAGGATCAGCCATGAAGCGAAAGAATACACAAGCGATCGGTGAAGTCCTGAGAGATTTCTTTGAAGACAATACGGAACTTTATGAAAAGATTCTGGAAATTCGTGTGGAACGTGCCTGGAAAGAAGTGCTCGGACCGATGGTTATGCAATATACCCGTAATATATATGTACGCGATCATATATTATATGTATCGTTGACTTCTGCTGTCTTGAGAAGTGAGCTGACTTTATGCCGTGAACGGTTGGTGAAGAGTCTGAATGAGTATGCCGGGGCAACTGTTATACACGATATTATTATCCGTTGATAATCTCTTTTTCCGTAATGATCATATCCATTTTCTTATCGAAAGATTCGGTAGGGACTGTGTCTTGTAGCTGAAAATCGAAACATATACCGATTTTGGGTGCTTGCAATGTGGATAACAGTCTGTCGTAATATCCTTTACCGCGTCCCATGCGGTTCAGCTGCCGGTCGAAAGCTACACCCGGAACAATGATCAGGTCTATTTCCGATTCATCGACAGTTGTTTCCTGTTCAATGGGTTCCATAATGCCGAAGATGCCCGGCTTAAGGCTGTCAGTACCGTTATAGGGTAACAGGCGGAGATCATCGCCTACAATCAACGGCAGGAGAAGTCGTTTTTTTTCAAACCATTTTTCAAGAAAACCGGCCGTTTGGACTTCGCCGGGTATCGCGTTGTATAGAGCGATACAGGAGCCTGCCGGAAGAGTTCAGTTTCTTCCAGCCGCTTCATTATTTCTTCGGAAAGATCAAGCAATGTAGTCTTCTTGTACGATTTCTTTAGCGAGGCTATGTATTTTCGGAGTTGTTGCTTGGATTCCTGCAATTCCTTTGTCTGCATCTTTTTTTTCTAATGTAGGGACAGATTTACCTTCGTTTATGATCTGGATAGCACGTAATAACGTAGGATCGTCTTTCAGGAAGATCGGATAGAATCCGGCTTCGTCGAAAAAGTTACGTACGATATATGCCTGCAACTGGCTTTCGATCAGCTTTCCTGATATATTGATCAGGTTCGGGCGTTTCTTGATCCCTTTGGTTGCAGCAAAGTTAGTGAAGTCATATAGCAATGGCTGCGATTGCAGGTACTTGTACAGATCCTGGTAAGTCGTGAACGAAGATAATTTTTCACGATTCTGGTCTGAATATTCAAGTGCATACAGATAAAGTGTGCCACTATTGACGATACTTGTGAAATACGTTGTAATTCCGCTTGTATCGCGTGGAATAAATATATCCGGCATGATACCGCCACCACCGTAGACCGTACGTCCCATCATGGTGTTATATTTTTCCGTATGCGTATTCTTGATACTGTCGGCTGAATCGAATTCACCATGGATGAATCGGTTGTATATATCCTGATCATAATCGGTTGAATTACCCATTTCATAATCTTTTTGGATACTTCTTCCGGAAGGAGTATAATAACGGGCGATTGTCAGGCGGATTTCAGAACCGTCGCTCAGTTTGATCGGTGACTGAACCAATCCTTTTCCATACGTACGGCGGCCGATGATCAATCCACGGTCGTTATCCTGGATCGCTCCGGAGAAAATCTCGCTGGCAGAAGCCGAGAACTCATCTGTCAGGACAACGATCGGAGCCTCTTTGCAAGTGCCGGTTCCGTTTGTATAGACATCGTTACGGGGGAAGGCCTTACCTTCCGTGTAAACGATCAGTCGTCCTTCCGGCATGAATTCGTTGACCATATTGATGGCGGCATCCATATAACCTCCCGTATTTCCACGCAGGTCGATAACGAAAGAACTGCATCCTGCTTCTTTCAGTTTGGCGATAGCTGTAATGAATTCGTTATAAGTTGTCCGGCCGAACTTGCTGACTTTGATATAACCAATGCCTTTACTAACCTCGTAGGAAACATCCACAGAGTTGACCGGGACATCACCGCGTGTAACATCGAAATAAAGCAGTTCCGGTTCACCTCCGCGTTTTACTCCCAGTTTAACGGTGCTGTTTTTGGCTCCGCGCACGTACGCATAATTTTTGCCTGGCTGGTGTTATTTCCTGAATAGATCGAGTCGTTGATTGTAATGATACGGTCGAATGGCAATAAACCAGCTTTTTCAGCTGGACCTCCAGAGATAACACTGATCACCAGGATCGTGTCTGTCTGCATATTGAATGATACACCGATACCGCTGAACGATCCTTCGAGGTCTTCATTCACTATTGTCGCGTCTTCGGCAGAAATGTAAACGGAGTGCGGATCCAGTTCACTGAATATTTTAGGAATGGTGCCTTCCACCAGCTTCGCCATATTAACGGTATCGACATATTGTTCGTCGATAATATCGAGTATGGCATTTATTTTATTCCCGCTGGAGAACATACGGCGCTTGCCATGTTGTGTAAGAGAAAGATAATTGTTCCCGATAAAAATTCCGAGAGCAACACTTGCTGCAATGATAACAGGTAACCAAATGGTCAACCTTCTGTTTTTGTCCATAAAAACGTATATTTATTCGTTTATATCAATATAATCTATACTAATACCGGCACGTTGCAATAAATTGCATCCGTCTTCCATCCGGTACTTTTCTGAATATACAACACGCTTAATGCCCGATTGGATGATCAGCTTGGCACATTCGATGCAAGGGGCCGAAGTAACATAGATCGTCGCTCCTTTACTGCTGTTTGAAGATGCCGCCACTTTTGTTATTGCATTCGCTTCGGCATGTAACACATAGGGCTTGGTCACATTATTTTCATCTTCACAGACATTCTCAAAACCGGCAGGTGTCCCGTTGTATCCATCGGAAATGATCATTTGGTCCTTAACTATCAGTGCACCGACCTGACGTCGTTTGCAATATGAATTTTCAGCCCAAACGGCAGCCATCCGCAGATAACGTTTATCTAATTCATATTGTTTCTCTGTTTTTTCGCACATTGTTTACCTGATTTTGTACTTATTACTTTAGCTGGCAAAGGTAAATATAATTGATTTAACTATTGTATGTTTAGCGATTTTTATATCAATTGCTATTTGCTTTCGGTTCAGCCTGTTTTATGCCGTTTCTTATGAGCAGGGCGTCGATAGTCGGCTCCTGTCCGCGGAAGCGTTTATACAGGATTGCCGGGTCTTCGGTTCCTCCTTTTGAAAGGACATTTTCACGGAACGAGCGAGCTGTTTCCCTGTTGAATATGCCTGTGGCTTTGAAGACAGAAAATGCATCAGCATCCAATACTTCCGCCCATTTATATCCGTAATATCCGGCGGCATAGCCTCCGGAAAAGATATGTCCGAAGCTACTGCTCATGAGTGTGCCCGGAACTTCCGGCACGATAACGGTCCGTGCCCAAGCCTGTTTTTCGAAGGCGATGACATCTCCCTCAAACGGTTCGGTCTGTGTATGCCATGCCATATCGAGCATGCCGAAACTTAACTGGCGACAGCAGAAATAGCCGGTGTTAAAGTTGGATGCATCGACCAGCTTCCGGATCAGTTCCTGCGGGATTTTTTCGCCTGTTTCATAATGTACGGCGATCAGGTCGAGAAATTCTTTTTCCGTCAGCCAGTTTTCCATTAGTTGTGAAGGCAGTTCGACAAAGTCGCGATATACATTTGTACCGGACAGGCTGGCGTACTTTCCTTCGGCAAACATTCCGTGCAAGGCATGTCCGAATTCATGCAGAAGCGTATTTACTTCGTCGAAAGTCAGTAAAGAAGGTTTTGTCTCCGTTGGACGTGTGAAATTCATGACGATGATAATCTGTGGACGACTGTCGCTTCCGTCAGCTTCGTGATACTGCTCTTTGATACTGTTCATCCATGCTCCCGATTGTTTTCCGTCACGCGGATGAAAATCAGTATACAGGATGGAAAGGAATTTGCCATCGGCGTCATATACTTCATAAGCATCTACTTCCGGATGATAAACCGGTATTTCCTTGTTCTCTTTGAATGTGATGCCGTATAGCTGTGTGGCAAGTCCGAATACGCCGTTTTTGACATTGTTCAGTTCAAAGTAGGGACGTGTCATTTCATCGTTTACATCGAAACGGATGTCTTTCAGTTTTTCTGAATAATAACTCCAGTCCCAGGGCATGACGGTGATATTTTCTTTTTCCATCCCCATGGCAAAACCCTGTACTGCATTATATTCGTTGATGGCGACCGGCTTATAAGCATCGAGCAATTGATTCAGCAGGTTATAAACAGTAGCCGGATTTTTGGCCATCGTATGCTTAAGCGAATATTCTGCATAGGTGTTGTAACCCATCAATCTGGCTATCTCCAGGCGAATATTGATGATCTGGCGGATGATCTCTTTATTGTCATATTCGTCTCCCTTGTTCCCTACGCTCATATATTCCCGGTACATTGTTTCACGCAATTTGCGTGAATCGGCATATCGCATGAATGGGATATAACTCGGTGCAGTCAGGTTAAATAACCAGCCCTTTTTCCCTTTTTCTTTGGCACGGAGAGCTGCGGCTTCACAAATACTTTCGGGAAGGCCCGACAAATCTTTCTCATCGGTAAGAAGCAGTTCGTACCTGTTTTTGTCCTTCAATGCATTCTGGTCGAATCTCAGAGATAGTACACTCAGGTCTGTGCTTAATTTGCGGTATTTCTCTTTGTCTTCCGGATTCAGGTTGGCACCACGAACGGAGAACGATTCAAATGTTTCTTCCAGCAGCTTGGTATTTTCTGTAGAAAGGTTGAGCCTGTCTTTTTGTTCATACACATTCTTTACACGTGCAAATAGCTTTTCATTCAGAAAGATATTATTAGAACTTTCCGACAACTTGGGGGAGATTCTTTGTGAGATCTCCATCATTTCGTCGTCGGCTTCCGCATTCAATATATTGAAGAAGGCTGAACTGACTTTGTTCAGCAGTCTACCGCTACGTTCCAGAGCGATGATTGTATTTTCGAAGGTTGCCGGCTGTGTATCGTTGGCAATGGCCTGCACTTCACTATCGAGTCGCTTTATTCCCTCGTCGAAAGCCGGTTCGAAATGTTCGTTTTTTATCTCGTTGAAAGGAGGGGTTTCGAAAGGGGTGTTATAACTAAAGAAAAACGGATTATGAGTTGTTTGTGTCATATCTCTTATACATTATATATTATTATAGTCCATATATTGCCGGAAACAACCTGTTTATTTCCGGCACAAAGATGGAAAAAATAGCTGTGCTACTGAATAAATTCCCTCTATATTTCTTAATTATGTTGCCGATCCAATTGTTTGCCGATAGTTATAAGCATAATTGCCGATAATTATCGACAATTATACCGACAGATGTAAGCAAGCTTACCGATAGCTATCGACAAACAGTTGGATCGGCAACAAATCCTTATTGCATCGGCAATAAAGTCTGTCTGTATCGGTATTTGCCAGCAATTGGTATACTATTGTTTCCCGCTTGTGTTTTTATAACTTTCTGCAGAGGTTTTTTGTTTTCTTCTTACTGTGTGTATTTTTTCAAAAAGTATGCAGATCTGTTTTTGGGGGTAGTCTAAGATATTCATAAAGTAGCTTGTTTTGAGTTTTTAACAACTGTTCATGTGTTTGACAACACATGAACGGAAGTCTCTAATTTTCTAAGGAGTTATTTATCAAACGTTTTGGTGTTGTAAAAAAAATAGTTTCTAAATAAATATGAAAGCTGATTTGTTTTTTTTGTTTTTAAGTGATACATTTGGTCTGTATATCATATCATTTTCATTATATAAGCATAAACTAAAACCAAATATAAAATTATGAGTTATCTTAAATTTGACAAGACTCTTATGACAAACCTGGAGGAGTCTCTACCAAGGGAGATTCTTCGTACGAATCGTTCGGGAGCCTATCACTGTACAACTATCGCGGATTGTAATACGCGAAAGTATCATGGATTACTTGTCATTCCGGTGCCAGAACTAGATGATGAAAACCATGTGTTGCTATCATCGTTGGATGAAACGGTTATACAGCATGGGGCTGAATTTAATTTAGGTCTTCATAAGTATCAGGGTGATAACTATAGTCCGAACGGGCATAAATACATCCGTGAATTTGAATGTGAGAAAGTACCGACAACAATCTACAGAGTAGGTGGAGTTGTTTTGAAAAAAGAAAAGCTTTTTGTTCATCATGAAAACCGGATTTTGATTCGGTATACATTGTTGGATGCGCATTCTGCTACAACCTTGCGTTTGCGTCCGTTTTTAGCTTTTCGTAGTGTACGTGAATATACCCATGAGAATTCACAGGCTAGTCGTGAGTATCAGGTTGTCACAAACGGTATTAAGACATGTATGTATCCGGGATATCCCGAATTGTACATGCAGTTAAATAAAAAGAATGAGTTCCATTTTCAACCGGACTGGTATCGTGGTATCGAATATCCGAAAGAACAGGAGAGAGGATATGATTTCAATGAAGACCTTTATGTTCCCGGGTATTTTGAAGTAGATATCAAAAAAGGTGAAAGCATTGTTTTCTCCGGAGGTGTTTCCGAGACGGGTACACGTGCGTTGAAAAAGACGTTTGAAGAAGAAATGGAAGAGCGTACTCCGCGTGATACATTTAAACATTGTCTGATCAATGCTGCTCATCAATTTCTGAATAAGCAGGGCGACGAGTTTTATATTCTGGCCGGTTATCCCTGGTTTAAGTGCCGTGCCCGCGACATGTTTATATCCTTGCCGGGACTGACGCTGGCTATCAACGAAAAGTCCAAATTTGAGCTTGTGATGGAAACAGCCCGTAAAGCTTTGTATGCTTTCATGAATAATGAACCGAGCCACCTACGGGTTTATGAAATGGATCATCCCGATATTTTACTTTGGGCAGTGTGGTGTATCCAGCAGTATGCTAAGATGGTGTCACGCGATGCATGTCGTGAGAAATATGGTGTATTGTTGGAGGATATCATGGCATTTATTTGCAGTAATAAACATCCTAATCTGTCTTTACTTGACAACGGTTTGTTGTATACTCGCGGAACAGAGAAGGCTGTTACATGGATGAACTCTACAGCTAATGGGCGACCGGTAATACCTCGGACTGGTTTTGTTGTAGAAATTAATACTTTGTGGTATAATGCCCTATGTTTTGTAGGCGAATTGCTAGGTGAGGCAGGAAATGAACAATTAAGTACTGAATTATCTGTTTTGGCTGAAAGAAGCGGTAAGTCGTTTCTCGAAACATTTTTGAACGAGTACGGTTATTTGTTAGACTATGTAGATGGAAATATGATGGACTGGAGTGTCCGTCCTAATATGATATTTGCCGTAGCTTTGGATTATTCTCCTTTGAATGCCAGCCAGAAAAAAGGGGTACTTGATATTGTAACGAAAGAATTACTTACGCCAAAAGGTCTTCGTTCGTTGAGCCCGAAGAGCGGAGGTTATAATCCGAATTATGTAGGGCCTCAGATTCAGCGCGATTATGCCTATCATCAAGGTACTGCATGGCCATGGTTGGCAGGTTTTTATTTCGAAGCTTATCTTCGTATTTATAAAATGAGTGCCTTGGGTTTTATTGAACGCTATTTGATCGGTTATGAAGATGAGATGTCTTCTCACTGTATCGGATCTATTTCTGAACTGTTTGATGGAAATCCTCCTTTCAAAGGACGCGGTGCTGTTTCTTTTGCTATGAATGTGGCAGAAATATTGCGAGTGTTATATTTATTGAGTAAATACAATTATTAATAGGAGGAGCCAATATGAAAGTATTAATGTTTGGATGGGAATTTCCTCCCAAAATATATGGTGGTCTTGCTGTAGCATCCTATGGGATTACAAAAGGATTGAGTTTGCAGGGAGATGTAGAAACGACTTTCTGTCTTCCGAAGCCGACCGGGGAAGAAGAAGGTTTTTTGAATATCATCGGTATGAACCAGGTGCCGATTGTGTGGCGTGATGTCGATTATAACTATGTCAAGTCGCGGTTGCCTCATTATATGACGCCGGAGCAGTATTATGCTTTTCGTGATCATATTTATGCCGACTTTTCTCATATGCATGTCAATGATTTGGGATGTATGGAATTTGCCGGAGGATATCCGGGTAATCTTCATGATGAGATCAATAACTTTTCTATTATAGCCGGAGTTATAGCTCGGCAACAGCAGTTCGATATAATTCATGCGCATGACTGGCTGACTTATCCGGCAGGTGTACATGCGAAGCTGGTAAGTGGAAAACCATTATGTATCCATGTTCATGCGACTGATTTTGACCGTTCACGTGGAAAGGTGAATCCAACCGTGTATGCGATGGAGAAGAACGGTATGGATCATGCTGATTGTATCATGTGTGTATCGGAGTTGACTCGTCAGACAGTTATCCGTGAATATCATCAGGATCCCCGTAAATGTTTTGCTATGCACAATGCCGTTTATCCGCTTTCGCAGGAGTTGCTGGATATACCTCGTCCGGAACATCCGAAAGAAAAAGTGGTTACGTTCCTTGGACGTATCACGATGCAGAAAGGACCGGAATATTTTGTAGAAGCGGCAGCTTTGGTATTGAAACGCTCACGCAATATCCGTTTCGTAATGGCGGGATCGGGTGATATGTTGAATGCCATGATCAATTTGGCCGCTGAGCGCGGTATTGCCGATCGTTTCCATTTTCCGGGTTTTCAACGTGGACGCCAGGTGTATGAAGCATATAAAAACAGTGATGTGTTCGTGATGCCTTCCGTTTCCGAGCCATTCGGTATTGCTCCGTTGGAAGCGATGCAGTGCGGAACGCCTTCTATTATCTCAAAGCAGTCCGGATGCGGTGAAATTCTTGATAAAGTGATTAAAACAGATTATTGGGATATCAATGCAATGGCCGACGCAATTTATTCTCTTTGTACGAATGAATCTCTTTTCAAATACCTTCAGGAAGAAGGAAAGAAGGAGGTCGATGGCATTACGTGGGAAAAAGTCGGTTTGCGAATCCGAGCACTTTATGAGGAAGTTTTAAAGAATTACGGTAAATAATAAAACAATAACTAGATATGAAAACAATCTGTCTTTATTTTGAAATACATCAAATCATTCATCTGAAACGTTATCGCTGCTTTGATATAGGTACCGATCATTACTACTATGATGATTATGAAAATGAACGCAGTATCAGTGATATTGCAGCACGTTCGTATATTCCTGCTCTGACAACATTGCTTGAAATGGCAAAAGAGAATGGTGGGGCATTTAAAGTTGCATTTTCAATCTCTGGTGTGGCCATGGAGCAATTGGAGGTATATGCCCCAAGAGTGATCGAACTGTTGCATCAGTTGAATGATACCGGTTGCTGTGAGTTCTTGTGTGAACCTTATTCGCACGGTTTGTCTTCATTGGCTAATGAAGAGTGTTTCCGGGAAGAGGTAGACCGTATGAAGAAAAAGATCAAACAGGTATTCGGACAAACTCCGAAAGTGTTCCGTAATTCAAGCTTGATCTATTCGAATGAAATCGGTGCTTTGGTTGCCAGCATGGGATTTAAAGGTATGTTGACGGAAGGTGCTAAGCATGTTTTAGGTTGGAAGAGCGCTCATTATTTATATCATTGTGCATATAACCCGAATCTGAAGTTGTTGCTTCGTGATTTCAAATTGTCGGATGATATTAGTTTGCGTTTCTCTAATTCAAGTTGGAGTGAGTATCCATTGTTTGCTGATAAGTATATGGATTGGATTGCTGCATTTCCTGAAGAAGAGCAGGTTATCAATATATTTATGGAACTTGGGGCTTTGGGAATTGCCCAACCGTTATCTTCTAATATCTTGAGTTTTATCAAAGCATTGCCTGCTTGTGCAAAAGAAAGAGGTATTACTTTCTCTACACCGACGGATATTGTGACTAAATTGAAATCGGTGGATCAGGTTGATGTTCCTTATCCGATGTCGTGGATAGATGAAGAAAGAGATACTAGTTGTTGGTTGGGGAACGTGATGCAGCGGGAAGCATTCAATAAGCTTTATAGTGTAGCAGAACGTGTTCATTTGTCTGACGACCGTCGTATCAAGCAGGACTGGGACTATCTGCAAGCAAGTAATAATTTCCGTTTCATGACTACAAAGAATACGGGCATTTGGTTGAATCGCGGTATTTATGATTCTCCTTATGATGCGTTTACGAATTATATGAATATCCTGGGGGATTTCATCAGTCGTGTGAATGCTTTGTACCCAATTGATGTGGATAATGAAGAATTAAACTCATTGTTGATAACTATTAAGAATCAGGGCATTGAGATCGAGACACTTCAGAAAGAAGTCGATAAGTTGAAAAAGAAAGCTGCAAAAAAGAAATAATAGTTTTTTAATAATAAAAAAGCGGATAATCAGAAGAAATTATCCGCTTTTTTTATGAATTTAAAATTATTACTTGTATTCCGTTGTCGTTATGACAATTTTTGTCGCTTCTTTTGTTTTGAGCAACTTGACTCCGGAAGGAAGTAAATAATTATTTATAGCAGTGGTATATGGTTGAGATTGTCCGTAATAGCTGTTTGATTGAGCTGTAAGACGTTCAACCGGAACCAAAAGCAAGACCATATCCTTGTCAGGATTATTCTTTATATGTTCCTGCATCAGATTGGAGATATTATCATACGAATAAGATCGACTACTAGTACTGTAACTAGCAAGGAATGATGTTTTTTTATCTTCTATCTTATTGTTCACAAAGAAAGTTGCCAAAGAATCTTTAGGCAGCAACAGTAAATTTGAAGGAGCGGAAAGAGCCCATTGCCAGTTTTCCTGCGGCAGTGCTTTTATTGTCAGAGGTATATTGTTGATAACACGGTCTCCGATTCTTTCAACTATATCCTGAGCTGGAATTGTTAACTGAGTATATACACCTGCCGGTGTTTTCAGATAAGCAATTGAATCATTTTCCTCTAACAACGAAGTCAAATCTGTATTTTTGAAACGGTTCAACTGCAATACTTCTTTGGTTACATTGAACGTTTCACTGGAATATGCAGTGGAATCCTGACCCTGGCTACCTTTCAAATTGTACTTATAGTAGATCGAGAAAGTTGAATAGGTAATTTGCAGAATATTACCGCTACCATATGTATTTGTTATATACAATCCGGGGAAGAATTTATTAAAGTTCTCCTGGCTGCTGAAAGTACTTGGATTTTTGATTGATTCATCATAGAACTTCTGACCGAACTCCTTAGGCATCCGGATTGTAACGGTCGGAATAAAAGTGCGATCACCATTAGAATCAGTGGCATTACGAATACTGTCAGGCACAGAATTATCATATGCTGTATATGTTTGCATGCCCAATGAATTCTGCATGTCACAATACTCCAGCGGATCGAAGTTCGTATAAAAATCTCTTTCCAGTTCTTTGTCTACCAAATATATCTGAGCACGCATAGGTGCTAAAGAGTCACCTACCCAGGCACCGTTCTGATACATGATTTTAAAATCGATAGAGTCAATCTGTCCATTAATAGGTTCATGCTTAAATTTGAAGTCATCCGGGCAGTAAAACTGGCAGATGTAATCAGATTTCACGTTACCATACAACGGATCATAGAACTCCCCGAGAAGTCCATTAGTAGTTCTTGCATATACCGAATCCATCAGCAAAGTTGTCGCTTGCATCTGGAAAGTATCTACATATACGGGCATTTTGTCTCCGTCAGGCTGAATTGTCGAGCCAACCAGATTCAAATCATCACTACACCCACTCAGGATTGTTACTCCTAAGCCCAGGCCAATTAATAAAGGCTTGATCTTCATCATTTTCTCTCACTTATTTAGAATCTAATACGACATCGTAAAATTCGTTGAATGCATCCATATAAGTTTCCGGCGACTGATAAGGAAGGAACGGAGTATCTTTCTTGGTTGCAATATAGTCCAGTACATCCTGGTTGATCGTTTCACTACCTTGTATCACACCGTCAGCCATATCGATAGCCAGTTTCGTCAAGCCGACAAAGCTGGTATCAGCTTAATGCCTTTCAGGTCGCTGTCTTTGGCTCCGTCTGTTTTCAACTTCTGAGCCAGTTCTTTTCTTAACGGTGTTTTAAAATCATCATTATAAATAGAATAGACTATTTTTGCATTTTTAAGACATGGATCGTCTGCATACATTCTTTTTATGTATAATGCAGTCAGTGCCGATATCCATCCGTGACAGTGGATCACATCCGGTATCCAGCGAAGTTTCTTCACTGTTTCCAGTACTCCACGTACATAGAAGATCGAACGGTCGTCGTTATCTTCGTATTCATTTCCCTCTTCATCGCTGACAGTATGTTTACGCTGGAAGAAGTCTTCATTATCAATGAAGTACACCTGCATGCGTGCGGCCTGAATGGATGCTACCTTAATGATTAGCGGATGATCCGTATCATCAATGATAAGGTTCATACCCGACAGGCGGATCACTTCGTGCAACTGATTGCGTCGCTCGTTGATATTTCCGAATTTAGGCATGAAAGTTCTGATTTCGCGACCACGCTCCTGAATGCCTTGCGGCAGATTCCTGCATATTGTTGCAATCTCAGATTCGGGAAGGTAGGGTGTTATTTCTTGAGCTATAAACAAGATTTTTTTTGCATCCATTCTGTAAACTAGTTTTATAAAGACGGCACAAAGATAATAAATTTCTTTCATTTACCGTAATTATTTATTTGCTTTGCACCGTCAATAAGCATCTAAAAAGATGAAAATAGTAAACAGCATTCAAGAATTGAAGCGTTATCTTGCCGAAGAAAGGCAGCATAACAAGCAAATAGGCTTTGTTCCCACCATGGGAGCATTACACAACGGACACCTGAGCCTGGTTAAGCGTTGCGTGGAAGAAAACGATGTGTGCGTTGTCAGCGTTTTCGTAAATCCGACCCAGTTTAACGACAAAAATGATTTGGCGACTTATCCCCGCACGTTGGATAAGGACTGTGCATTATTGGAGCCGGCCGGTTGTGATTATGTTTTTGCTCCGACAGAGGCGGAGATGTATCCTGAACCGGATACCCGCACATTTGATTTCGGAACAGTATCGGCCGTGATGGAAGGGGCGCGCCGTCCGGGACATTTTAACGGGGTGGCCCAGATTGTCAGCAAGCTGTTTTATGCCGTAGAGCCGGATAATGCCTACTTCGGAGAAAAAGACTTCCAGCAGATCGCAGTGATCCGTGCCATGGTAAAACAGTTGAATATCCCTGTAAAGATTAACGCCTGCCCGATTTTGCGTGAGGACGACGGACTGGCTTTAAGCAGTCGTAACGTTCGTTTAACACCGGAACAACGTCAAAAAGCACCGTTAATAGCACGTACGTTAAAAGAAAGTACTAACTTTGCAGCCGGAAAAAGCGTACAGGAGGTTATTGATTATGTTGTGAATACGATTAATGCCGACCCTGTTATGCGGGTGGAATATTATGAAATCGTGGACGGAAACACCATGGAGTCGATCAAAAACTGGTCGGATACCGATTATGCAGTCGGCTGTATCACGGTCTATTGCGGTGAAGTTCGTCTGATTGATAATATAAAGTATAAGTAGCTGATAAATAAGGTGATTACCTTTTCGAAAAAAAGTCAGGACTTTTGATTTTAAAAGTCCTTTATTTTGAAAACAAAAGTCCCTTATTTTAAATGCAAAAGACCCTACTTTCGTTTGAGGGACATTTAATGGTAATCAAATTATACAGAAAACGATGTTTATAGAGGTAGTTAAATCAAAGATTCACCGGGTGACGGTAACGGAAGCTAATCTGAATTATATCGGTAGTATCACTATCGACGAAGATTTGCTGGATGCCGCCAACCTGATTGCCAATGAGAAGGTGGCTATTGTGAACAACAATAACGGTGAACGTTTTGAAACGTATATCATTAAAGGCGAACGCGGTTCGGGCGTGATTTGTCTGAACGGTGCAGCAGCCCGCAAGGCACAGCCTGGCGATATCATCATTATCATGTCGTATGCCATGATGGATTTTGAAGAAGCCAAAACATTTAAACCGGCTGTTGTGTTTCCCGATACAGCAACAAATAGACTGATATAGAGCATCGGTAGCAGCATTTAGAATGTTTTTAAACAACAATAAAGAAGCTCGCCGGTTGCCGGCGGGCTTTTTTTATGGTCTTGTGTTTCCCCATTTAGAAAATAATAAGAGTAGAATATGTATACGAACAAACAAATCTGGAATGTAAGTTATCCTATTTTTCTGAGTTTGTTGGCGCAGAACATTATTAATGTGACCGACACGGCTTTCCTGGGAAGGGTAGGGGAAGTTGAATTGGGAGCCTCCGCGATGGGTGGGCTCTATTATATTTGTGTGTTTACGATTGCTTTCGGATTCAGTACGGGGTCTCAGATTGTGATGGCTCGCAGAAACGGTGAACGGCGGTACAGTGATGTAGGACCGGTCATGATACAGGGAGTGTTTTTTCTGTTGGCCCTGGCGGTTGTGATGTTTACTTTCTCCCGTCTTTTTGCTAAAGATATTATGCGGTTTATGATTTCTTCCGATACGATTTTGGGAGCAACGGAAGAGTTCCTCGACTGGCGTGTGTTCGGATTCTTTTTCTCTTTCGTCAATGTGATGTTCCGGGCGCTGTTTATCGGTATAACCCGAACAAAGGTATTGACCTTGAACGCTGTTGTGATGGCATTGACGAATGTGCTGCTCGACTACCTGTTGATATTCGGAAAAGGAGGTTTTCCTGAAATGGGTATCAAAGGGGCGGCTATCGCCTCGGTGATAGCAGAGGGGGTGTCGATTGTTTTCTTTCTGGTTTATACCCGCCTGACGGTGGATATAAAGAAATATGCATTGAATCAATTCCGGTCGTTCGATATCAGGTTGCTGAAACGGGTGTTAAGTATTTCTATATTTACCATGTTACAGTATTTTATATCGTTGAGTACTTATTTTATGCTTTTTGTAGCCGTGGAGCATCTGGGGCAACGGGAGTTGGCGATTGCCAATATTGTGCGCAGTGTGTATATCGTTCTGTTGATTCCGGTTAATTCTTTATCCACGGCAACCAACTCTTTTGTCAGTAATAGCATTGGTGCGGGGCATACCGACCAGGTTATCCCAATTATCCGGCGGCTTTCTTATATCTCATTGGGTATTGTGGCTGTATGTGTTTTTATCACCTGTATTTTCCCATCGGCTATCTTGTCGGTTTATACGAATGACGCCTCTTTGATACATGCTTCGATACCTTCGCTTTATGTGATTGCCGGAGCCTTGCTGATAGCGGCTGTCGCTAATATCGTATTTAATGGTGTGACAGGTACGGGAAATACCCGTTCTGCCTTTGCGATGGAATTGGTGACACTTGTCTTTTATACATTGTTTATCTATGTGGCGGGGATGCGTTTACATCTTCCGGTTGCTATTTGTTTTCTGACCGAAGTTGTTTATTACACCGGACTGCTGCTGGCAAGTGTAATTTATTTGAAAAAAGCAGCTTGGCAGAATAAAAAGATTTAGAGGTTTACATCCTTTTTCTTACCTTTGCACCCTATTACGTTAGAAATTAGAAAGAAAAAAATAAATACACATACGAATATGTTTGAAAATTTAAGCGAAAGGTTAGACAGATCGTTTAAACTGCTGAAAGGTGAAGGCAAGATCACCGAGATTAATGTGGCTGAAACACTGAAAGATGTGCGCAAAGCCCTTCTTGATGCCGACGTAAACTATAAAGTAGCCAAGTCTTTTACCGATACGGTAAAAGAAAAAGCGTTAGGACAAAACGTACTTACTTCCGTTAAGCCCAGCCAGTTGATGGTTAAGATCGTTCATGATGAACTTGCCAGCCTGATGGGAGGAACGGCTATCGATATTAACCTGAGTGGAAATCCGGCTATTATCCTGATGTCGGGTTTGCAGGGTTCCGGTAAGACCACTTTCTCCGGAAAGCTGGCCAATATGTTGAAAACCAAAAGAAACAAGAAGCCGTTGCTGGCTGCCTGCGACGTTTACCGTCCGGCGGCTATCGAACAGTTGCGTGTTGTCGGTGAGCAGGTCGGTGTTCCTGTTTATATGGAACTGGAAAACAAGAATCCGGTAGAGATTGCGATGAACGCTATCCGCGAAGCCCGTGCCAAGGGGAACGACGTAGTGATTGTCGATACGGCCGGTCGTCTGGCGATCGACGAGCAGATGATGAAAGAGATTGCCGCTATCAAAAGTGCTATCCAACCGGACGAAACATTGTTCGTTGTCGACTCCATGACCGGACAGGACGCGGTGAACACTGCCAAAGAATTTAACGAACGTCTTGACTTCGATGGTGTAGTTCTGACTAAGCTGGATGGTGATACCCGTGGTGGTGCCGCCCTTTCTATCCGTACGGTAGTCGATAAACCGATTAAGTTTGTCGGAACCGGTGAGAAGATGGATGCATTGGATACTTTCCACCCGGAACGTATGGCCGACCGTATCCTCGGTATGGGGGATATCGTTTCTTTGGTAGAACGTGCCCAGGAACAATACGATGAAGAAGAAGCAAAACGTTTGCAGAAGAAGATTGCTAAGAACCAGTTCGACTTCAACGACTTCATCTCCCAAATCCAGCAGATTAAGAAGATGGGTAACCTGAAAGAACTTGCTTCTATGATTCCGGGTGTTGGTAAAGCCTTGAAAGATATCGATATTGACGATAATGCCTTCAAGAGCATCGAAGCGATTATCTATTCCATGACGCCGGACGAACGTGTCAATCCGGCTATCCTGAACGGTTCACGCCGTCAGCGTATCGCCAAAGGTAGCGGAACGACTATCCAGGAGGTAAATAAACTAATCAAGCAGTTTGATGAAACCCGTAAGATGATGCGTATGCTTACCGCTGCCAAACCGGGAAGTAAGAAATTCCCATCGTTTAGAAGATAAAAACTAAAGAGATATATTATGGAAGACAATCATTATCAATTACTGGACGGAAAAGCCGTCTCTGCTCAGATGAAGAAAGAGATGGCGGAAGAAGTCGCCCAGATCAAAGCCGCAGGAGGTAAGATTCCCCACTTGGCAGCTATTCTGGTAGGTCATGATGGAGGAAGTGAAACCTACGTAGCCAGTAAAGTGAAAACTTGCGAAGAAATCGGTTTCAAATCGACGCTGATTCGCTATGAGGACGATGTAACCGAAGAAGAGTTGCTTCGCCGGGTAGACGAACTGAACAACGATCCGGATGTAGACGGTTTTATTGTGCAGCTTCCGCTTCCGAAACATATTTCAGAGCAAAAGATTATTGAGGCGATCGATTACCGTAAAGATGTTGACGGATTCCATCCGATCAACGTGGGACGTATGTCGATCGGTCTTCCTTGTTTTGTTTCTGCCACTCCGGCCGGTATCCTGGAATTGCTGAAACGTTATGAAATCGAAACGAGTGGTAAACATTGTGTGGTTTTGGGACGCAGCAATATCGTTGGCAAACCGATGGCAATGCTGATGATGCAGAAAAATTATCCGGGAAACTGTACGGTAACTGTTTGTCACAGCCGTTCAAAGAACCTGAAAGAAATGTGCCTGAACGCTGACATCATCATCGTTGCTTTGGGCGTTCCCGAATTCCTGAAAGCCGATATGGTGAAAGACGGTGCTGTGATTGTTGATGTTGGCACTACCCGTATGCCGAGTAGTGTTACTAAGAGCGGTTATAAGCTGACCGGCGATGTAAAATTCGACGAAGTTGCCCCTAAATGTTCTTATATTACGCCGGTTCCGGGAGGTGTTGGTCCTATGACAATCATTTCTTTGATGCGTAACACGCTGTTAGCCGGGAAGAAAGCGATTTACAAGTAAAATATTTGTATAATTTTCTTTGAAAACGCTTGCGGAATCAGAAAAAACATCTATCTTTGCACCGTCTTAAAGAGAAATACTCAACGAGACTGAAATGGTGAGCGTAGCTCAGTTGGTTAGAGCATCGGATTGTGGTTCCGAGGGTCGTGGGTTCGAGTCCCATCGTTCACCCCCAAGATAGAAAAATAAGCCATCCTGTTATAGAGTGGCTTTTTTGTTTTTGTTCAACCCGGCCCGGATGCGGCTGAGTGACTGGGGAGTTACACCGATGTATCCGGCTATCTCTTTCAAAGGAACGCTATTAAACAACTCCGGCATCTTTTTGATGAAAGCCTGGTAACGCTTTTCCGCCTTCGGGCTGGATATATCGACCAGTACATCATCTTCATTAACGAGTATATCCATCAGAAGACCTTGTATCCATTTTAAAAAAGCCGGCGAAGACTCCGACAGTTTTTGTATTGTGCTGTTTCTCATTTCGATGGCAATACTGTCACTCGACGAACAGATTGTGTAACGTGAAGGATGTCCGCGGAAATATCCCCAGGAAGAGAATATGGTTTCCCCGGGGATAGCAAACCAAAGGGTTTGCTGTTCGCCTTCTTCTTCAATGTAGGATCTCCATACACCTTGGTCCAGAAAATAGATGGAATCGTCCGTCTTGCCTTCCCCAATGACAATACTGCTTTTGGGGAAATGCAGGATACGGAGTGTCTGCCGGAGCAATGTCATTTCCGTATCGCTTAGGTTACACCGGTTGTCTATTTCTTCAATTAATTTATCCATTCCTACGTACTTTATCTACAATTAATAAAATGACGATAACAACTGTTGTAGTAATATCCCCTGCTGCTACTGCCAGCCATATACCATTGACATCCAGTAGTAAAGGTAATGTGAAAAAGAATACGACAGGCAATATTCCCCGTAAAACTGTCAGTGATATCGCACGCCGTAACCGTTCGATACTGGTATAATAACCGATTATGATGATGTTGATACCGAAAAACAGGTAATCGGTAGCAAACAGCGGTAAGCCGGCTACAGCATATCCCCATGCCGCACAAGCTGTATCGGGAATGAAAAGAGTAACGATGCTCCGGGTAAAACATATAAACAGGAGCATGATGCTGAATGCGAATGCCAAAGTGAAAAGCATGGATAAACGTAAAGCGTTATCCGAACGTTTCATATGTCCGCATCCGTAGTTATAACTGATAATCGGCTGTGCGGACTGTACGGTTGCGTTGAAAACCATGAATATGATTGGGAACAGGTAGCAAATGACACTGTAAGCCGCTACGCCGTCGGCTCCCATATAATCCATAAAAACATAGTTGCCGGAAATAATCATAACGGATATCGTTATCTCACTAAGGAATACGGAAAAGCCGAGCTTAATCATATAACCTACATTCCGGAGCGTCAACAGCAGACTCTTGACACTCAGTTTCAACCAAACGAACCGTATGGCTATCGAATGCCGGAACAGGTAGATAATCATAATGGCGGCACCAACAAACTCACCAATATCTGTTGCAATCGCTGCCCCGAACAATCCCCATTTGAAAATAAAAATAAATAAATAGTCGAGAATAATATTCACAACGGTAGCAGCCAGCATCGCCCACATGGATATCTTGGGATTCGTCAGCCGGATAAAAAACGGAAGGGCAACCACCAGTACCGTAAACGGCAGGCTGATGGAAAACCAGAATAAATATTCAACCACCATATCCATCAGATATTCATCGGAGCCGAAAAGGGTGGCTATCTTATGCGGAAATATCGTTAGCAACAACGTCATAACGAGGCTGATGAATACCAATGCGATGACCGACTGGGTAAAATTAATATTCGCAACTTTCTTTTTACCCTGCGACAAGTTGATGGAAGTGAGTATCCCGCCTCCCATACCGAACATCAATCCGACTCCGGTAATAATCATAAAAATAGGGGCGGAGATATTGACCGCTGCCATAGCATCACTTCCAATCCCGTTCCCGACGAAAATACCGTCTATAACGGTAAATAGTGCCGATGCGGCCATCCCCATAATGGTAGGAACCAGTAATTTGGTAAATAGTTTTCCTACGCTCATGCTTTTGAAATCAAAGCTATCCCTCTGCATATCAATTAGTTTTTTATAATAACGCCCGCAAAGGTAGGCCTTTAATCTCCGGATGAACTTACCAATTGGTAATAAATGAAAATAGATAAAATATTATATTGTAGATTGAAAAATATTCGTTTTTAAATGTGTGCTTGCTTCTGAATATCTACTGGTAATGATAATCAATTTCAAACCAGTGAAAGTGTTTTTTATTAAGGTATATTTGCTTATTTTTTTATTGTTCCGAATAAACTATTCCGTTAATAACCAGTCAAACAAAGCGACAAAAAATTGGAATAGATAGATATTTGGACTATGATGAAGAAGAAGATGAGTATTGTGCTGGCCGGAATGCTTTTGTGTTTTGCTCCGGACATGTTTGCAAATGAAACGGATGGAAAGATTAAAGGTATTGTAATGGACGGCGAACTGGGTGGACCGTTGGAGTTTGTTACAGTGCAGGTTAAGGCAAAAGGTTCGGATAAGATAGTGCAGGGTTCCGTTACCGGGAGTGACGGAAAATACACTATCGGTGGATTGAAGAAAGGGGAATATGTAGTTACTTTTTCTTATATCGGTTATGAAGAAGTGTCTAAAAATATTTCTATCAGCAGCGACAACCAGATTTTGAGTCTGGGAGAGTTGACACTGGCAGAAGACGCCAATCAATTAGGAGAAGTGGAAGTGGTGGCGAAACGGCCTCAGATGCGGTTCGAGATTGACAGGAAAGTCTTTGATGCGACGCAGGATATTGCGGCCGAAGGTGGTTCGGCAAGCGACCTGTTATCCAATATCCCTTCCGTGGAGGTTGATAATGAAGGCTCGGTGTCGTTGCGGGGAAACTCCAGTGTAACGATTTGGATTAATGGTAAAGCATCGGGTCTAACGGCTGATAACCAGGCGGATATTCTGGATATGATGCCGGCCGGAGATATCAAGCAGGTAGAAGTTATCACCAACCTTCTGCCAGATATAGCCCTGAGGGTACAGCCGGTATTATCAATATTATATTGAAGGATGACCGGAAACCCGGTTATTACGGAAGCGTAAAAGTCGGAGCCGATACGGACGGAGGGTATCAGGCGAGTGGTAACATCAATTACAGCAGTAGTAAAGTGGATGCTTATGCCAATCTGAATTACCGTAACCGTGAGTTTAAAGGAGGAGGCATCACCAGTCGTCTGAATACGACGGACAACAGTTTTCTCGACCAGACCAACGATTCCGAACGGCAGCATAATAACTGGTTCGGACGTTTTGGCGCCACCTGGCATATCACTAAAAGCGATGACCTGGCATTTAATGTAACCGGTATGACCGGTGGTGGAGACAATAGTGAGAATATCCATTATAACTCTATCGACAGTCAGAAGAATACAATCTACACCAGCGACCGTATGACCAATGGCGATTCGGATATGAAAATGTATAATCTGGAACTGAATTATGTTCATAAGTTTTCGGAAAACAGTAACATCGACCTGACGGTCAGCAATAACCAGTGGAGACGGGACGGAATGGATATTTTCAGGCAATCGACTGTCTATACAGACCCTTCCCAAACCGCTAACCCTCTTTATCAGACTCAGGAGAATGATATAAAGGACAAAACCTGGGAAGTCCAGGCCGACTACACCAATAAAATATCCGATATGGCCCGCATCGAAGCCGGCTATAAGGGTACTTTTCAGCGAAATGCCAGTCCGGTTGATACCTATACCGGAACGACAGCCGAAGATATCCGACAGGACGAGTCGCTTTATAACCGCTTCCTTTATAATCAGGATGTACACGCTCTTTATATGACATACGGCGGAAAATGGAATAAATTAAGTTACCAGGCCGGTCTGCGCGGTGAGTACTGGCGGGTGGATACCCGTTCGCTTGATTTCGACCAGGAGTTTAACGGCAAAGCTCCGAGGCTTTTGAAAAAGATTATTTTAAACTTTTCCCGAGTGCGTTCATTTCTTATTCCTTGCCGAAAAACAATGAGTTGCAGGTGAATTATACACGCCGTCTGCGTCGTCCGTGGGGAGGACAGTTGAACTCTTTCCGTAATATATCCGATGCTTCCAATATCTCTTTCGGTAATCCGGAGTTGACACCGGAGTATTCTCACTCATTTGAATTGAATTATATCAAGAGTTGGGAATCGGGACATACTTTGTCTTTATCCGGTTACTATCGTTCGACGGATGATGTAATCCAGCGCATCCGTTTTCTGAATACGGAAGACAATGTAATGTATACCACCAGTGAGAATGTGGCAAAATCGCAGGCCAGCGGTCTGGAAATCGTAGGGAAGGATAAATTATTCAAGATACTCGATTTGACAACGACAGTCAACCTCTATTATTCTAAATTGGATGGTTTCAGTTATCTGCCGCAAGGTGCGGAAACACCGGTTATCGGAGATACGGATGAGAGTTTTGCCTGGAACGTCCGTATGATTGCCAACTTCAGCCTTCCCTGGGGCGTCTCTTTGCAGGGAACAGGTAATTATAATTCCAAACAGTTGATGGCACAGGGACATCGCGAACCGAATTATTCGGTCGACCTGGGCTTGCGTAAATCTTTCCTGAGCGATAAACTGACCTTGAGCATTAATGCCCGAGACTTGTTGGATTCCCGCAAATTCCGTACCGTTACAGCCGGCGACGGTTTCTGGCAGGACTCTGAGAACTGGCGTGGCGGAAGACGTGTCGGTTTCACGCTGACTTACAACTTCGGCAACATGAACAAGAAAAAAGATAAAAACAAGAGCAGAAGCGAAGAGCCGGATATGTTTGATATGGAATGATGCGCAAGAATGAAAGAGAGTAAGATTTTATATCCTTCTCCATTGTTATCCCGATACGTAAAGTATTATTGGGTATTGAAAACTGATGGAATAGAACCTGTATTAATACAGACTATTCCGTCAGGATGCGTACATCTTGTTTTCCATCGGGGAGATAATTTGAATATTCAATCGAAAGGCTGGCAGCCCAAGAATTTTGTCCGGGGACAGTTCTCTATATCCGGAGATCTGATTTCGAAGGGGAATATTGATATGATTGCAATTATCTTCCATCCTTTAGGTTTGAATCCTTTTGTACGATGTCCGATGAGTGAGTTGTATAATCGTTATGTTGATGTGGAGGATTTAGAGGATGCAGAGTTGAACCATCTTAAACGTATTGTTTCGAGTGAAAGGGAGGCTCAGGTTTGTATTCAGCAAATCGAATCATTTTTAATGAGACGGCTAGTTGATATCGGTCATAACTACAATCGGATAGAAAGTGTTATCCGGTTGATTGCTAATTATCCTCAAACAGATGTGTATACCCTGGTAAAGGACGCTTGTTTGGGATATAGGCAATTCAAAAGGATTTTCACAGAATACGTAGGAATGAATCCGAAAGAATATTATAGGGTTATCCGCTTTCAACGAATTTTGTATATGTTGCAAGATAATCCGGAAATGGAATTTACTGATTTGTCTTATTTGTGCGGATTTTATGACCTATCTCATCTGGTAAAAGACTTCAGGGAGTTCTCGGGTTGTTCGCCTACTCAATACCTGTCTTCACGTTCTCCGTATTCAACATTCTTTTCAAAGGATTGTAGGTTGAATAGTATTAAATGTCATTGATTTCCATAGAGGAAGCCTTATAAAGTCAGTTTTTTACAAGTACCAAATGCATTAACGGCTTATTTTTGCAGAATATTCAACATTAAAGAATTATGCAAAAACAAGATTTTACTGCTATAACAACTGGTATAGCCAGGGTTATCGAAACGGAGGAAGGTGTATTAAACAGTTTGTCTGTAGAAGCTATAACCTTAAGGCGGAATAGCCAAAATCGGACTATAAAGCAAATACTGGGCCACCTGATTGATTCGGCCTCTAATAATCATCAACGAATGGTTAGGTTGCAGTATAGTAAGGATTTACTTTTTTTTCCGGATTACCGTCAGGATAATGATTTGTGGATAGCTTTGCAAGATTATCAACATACAGATTGGTGTAATTTGATTCAGTTATGGAAATTCTATAATTTGCATATCATTCAGGTGATTCAATCTGTCGATAAAAGCAAGCTGGATAGTTATTGGTGTGATTTTGAAGGGACAAAAGTAACATTAAAGGATATGATAGAAGGCTATTTAGACCATTTGCTTCTTCATATCGGAGAGATTCATGAATTGATGGTGGAACATACGAATCTTTGAATAATAACAAAGTCCTTTTTTTACACCGCTTTCCAGTAAAGAAGGATTATTTTTGCTGGCAGAATAAAGCAAAATGGAAAAATTTCAGCTAGTACAACCGTCCAAGCTGTTAAGGCCATACGTGAAACAGTATTGGTTTTTGGCGATTGATAACGCGGAACGAAGTTCGCAGCGTTATGTGCCATCTGGTTGTGCTGTGCTTGCGTTCCACCGGGGTGACAAAATCTATTCAACTTTGCATCAGGAGATGCAGCCTCGTTCCAGTTTGTGCGGACAATCTGTTTCGTACACTGATGTTGTTTATTCGGGTAATCTCAATCTGGTTATGGTTATTTTCCAACCGGTTGCAGCACGGGTTGTATTAGGGATTCCTATGAATAATTTGCGGGATAAGAATGTAGATGTAGAGTTATTGGGAGATGCATCTTTGATTGAATTGGAGAAATGGATAATGGAAACGGAGGATAATAACCAATGTGTATATCTGATAGAACAATATCTGTTAAAAAAGTTATACGGTTTTACTTCCGAGCGGTTTGCCAGAATGAATGCGGTTGTTCAGTCTATTAATGACGGACAGCAGGATATTACGGAGCTTTCTCAGTCTGCTTGTCTCGGATATAAGCAATTCAAACGGGTATTTACTGAATATACAGGTTTAAATCCGAAAGAGTTTTTGCAAATAGCACGTTTCCGGAATGCTTTACATTGTTTACATGCTGGTTCGCAAATTCGTTTGAACCAGTTGGCTTATGATTGGGGATATTGTGATAAATCGCATCTGATAAAAGATTTCAAAACCTTTATGGGGTACACTCCAAAGGAATATCTTTCTATTTGTGATTCTTATTCGGAATATCTTTCTTTATTCAATTCTGTTTTTATCAATGGAGAACGGGAAACTAAAAGTAATAGATTATGAAGATATTGATTTATGGTGCCGGAGTAATAGGTTGTACGTATGGCTGGCAATTGGCAGAGGCCGGACACGATGTTACGTTACTTGTCCGGAAGGAACAGAAACAATTGATAGATGAACAAGGTATTCATATTATTTGTCAGGATTTTAGGAGCGGTATAAAGAAGACGGTTGATACAGTCTTTCGTCCTCATGTGGTTGACGGACTGGATGCACGGAATGATTTTGAATACATAATTGTGGCAACGAATAAGATACAACTACCGGATGTGTTGCCGGTTTTAGGTGTGTCCGCCGGCAAAGCGCATGTGATGTTCTTTCAGAATAATTGGGATTGCTTTGATGAGATTGCCCGTTTTCTGAAACCTGAACAGTATTTTTTCGGCTTTCCATTCATGGTAGGAGGTGGAAGAGAGGCGAACGGAATACATTGTGTTATTTCGGGAATGAAATATTCCCATACTCCCATCGGGGAGGTGGATGGAGAGATGACTCCCCGTGTGCGGAAAATGGTTCAGGCGTTGGACGAAGCACATCTGAAACCTGTCCTGTCCCGACAGATATTACTTTGGATAATTACCCATTACGCTGCGGCGGCGGGATTGACTGCCGGAATATTGAGTGCAGGCAGTGCAGCCAGGTTTGTGAATGACTCCGCTACTATTCGAACTACTATCTGCGCCATTCGTGAGGGTTTTTCTATTTGCTTGAAGCGTGGATATGATGCCAAGGAAGAGAAAGCAAATAAATTGTATCGATTGCCTTTGTTTCTAAGTGTTCCGATTGCCAGGAAGATATATGGCAACGAGGCTTTACAACTTATGTTTGACGGTCATGTGAGTCATTCTCCTAAAGAGGTACGGCAAATGATTGAAGATATGATTGCCTACGGGATAAAATACGATATTGCCACTCCTCATTTAGCCAAATTAAAAGATACAATATAAATAATAAGTATTTTGTCTCAGAAAACAAAAAAAGCAGTTACTTTTAAAGTAACTGCTTGATTTTCAGTGGTACCACCAGGAATCGAACCGGGGACACAAGGATTTTCAGTCCTTTGCTCTACCAACTGAGCTATGGTACCGTTTGTTTTGTTTAACGGGTGCAAAGGTAGGGAAAATATGATACATTCCAAATGTTTCCTGAAAAAAATGTCGAAAAAAATGCATTTAAAGAAATTGAAGGGATGAATGCTATATTTTTTTGAAAAAAAACATCGAAAGTGTTTGTGGATTCAAAAATAGTTGTACCTTTGCAGCCGTAATCAAAAACGGGATGTAGCACAGTTGGCTAGCGCGCACGTTCGGGACGTGGAGGTCGGAAGTTCGAGTCTTCTCATCCCGACTACAAAAAGAGGTAAATCAGAAATGATTTACCTCTTTTTTGATATCCTTTATACGTACATTATATATATAAGGACTTCCGCATCCGGAAATTGCTCATTTCAACATTATTTACTTTGACAAGCTGTTCCTGTTCTACAATGAACCCTCGTTTTTCGAAAAAGGACGGGCGGTAATACTCACTTCTGAAAAGAGGTTGGGTATATGATTGTTGCGTGCAAAATCTTCTGCAAAATCCAATAACATGGTGGCAATACCTTTACCACAGAATTGGGGTAGTATGAACATACTGTGTAAATATCCTTGGCTATTAAAAGAAGTGAATCCTGTTATCCGGAAAGATTTTGTTTCTTCTGCGACGATAAATTGCAGGCCGCTTGTGAATAATTCCTGCCAACGTTCGGGAGAGGCACGTTGTATCCAGGCTTCGATTTGTTCGGGCGTGTAATCTTTTTTACAACTATTTCTTACACTCAGCTCGAAGACGGAGTGAAGTTCCGGAAGATCGCCTGCTTCAGCTTTTCTCAGGCGGACCGGTTTTAACTGCATATGCAGGATTGGATAAGCTTTTCCCTGTCCGTCGATAGTATCCCGCGCTATGACCTCGAATCCTCTGTTCTGGTAAAAATGCAGGGCTTGGGTATTTTGCTCGTTTACATCTACCTTCTGCATCTTCTTTTCCCGTATGGCATATTCAAGCAATGTTTTTCCCAGGCCTTTTCCTTGCTGTGCAGGATGAACAAAAAGCATTTCGATCAGTTCGTCGCTTAATCCCATAAAGGCGGCGATTTGCTCTGTTTTTCTGTCTCTTATAATGTAGAGTTCTACTGCACGGAAATACTCGTTTCTTATCAGAGGTTTGTAATATTGGATATCATCTTCCGTCAGGAAATGATGAGTGCTGCGTACAGATGCTTCCCATAGCTGGATTAGTTCGTCGTAATCTCTAATGGAAGCAGCTTCATACATTGTTTGTTGTTGCTTTTCTTTCATGATTGTCCTGTTTTAGAATTTAAAATCCGGCTTTTTTTTCTATCCGGATGATTTGGCCTGATACCGGATGCCGGAATTCAAGGAACTCCGCATGCAGGTAAAGGCGGTCGGCTCCTTTGCCATATAATTCGTCACCGATAATAGGAGCATTGAGGCCTAGTGGGTGGGAAGCATGTACACGCAACTGGTGCGTCCGTCCTGTAAGCGGATAGAAAGCAATGCGTGTCCGATTCCCGTTGTGGGCAAGAACCTTGAATTGGGTAATGGCTGGTTTGCCATGTTCCGTACTCACAATCTGCTGGGGACGATCCATAGGGTCGAGGCAGAGGGGAAGGTCGATAATGCCTTCTTTGGGTATGACTGTTCCGTCAAGCAACGCGGCATAACGCTTTTTTACCATTCGGCTTTTGAACTGTGCCTGTAAGTTCTGATGTACTTCTTTTGTTTTGGCAACCAGTAATATGCCGGAGGTTGCCATATCCAGGCGGTGTACTATCATAGGTCCTGTTGCTTCGGGATAACGTGCTTTTAGTCGATGGTAGACAGAGTCTATATCCGCTTTGCCCGGAACAGATAACATTCCGGCAGGTTTGTTAATTGCTACCAGCCAGTTATCTTCGAACAGGATTTCAAGTTCCGTATCACGATGCAAGTCGTTTAGTAGCGGGTTTTCTTCTACATTCAATCCTTGCAGCATGTGCTTTAAAATCGGTTCGCATTTCCCTTTGCAAGCCGGATAGAAATATCCATGATGGCGTATTTCTCTTTTAGGCGAATTGCCCCACCAGAACTCTGCCATAGCAACAGGTTTCAGGTCATGGAGGTAGGCATATTGTAGCAATTTGGGTGCTGCACATTCTCCGGCTCCGGCAGGAGGGACCTGTTGTGTAGTCTCTTTGAAAATTTCACATAAGTTTTTCGTCTCCCCCTTCCCATTTAGTATCCGAAACTGCTCGAAAAGTTGCTGCTGGAGAGCGGCTGAGCGGGTTTTGCGTTCTGTTTTCAGCTGCTCTATTGCCAGGTCTAATGTCTCTGCTTCTGATCGTATGGCGGAAATACGTTCATCCCATTGTTTTTTTAACCGTTTTAATTCAGCCTTTTGAAACTGGCTTTCACGTACATGTTTGCCAGTTCGTTTTCGTCGGAGGTATGCTTGCGCCTTTCTTCTCGTCTTTGTTGGGCCTCTTTCAGCTCTTCTTTGGCTGTATTGATTGCTTTTTCTGCCTGGTCGATTGTTTCTGCCAGTAGTGTCTTGGTTGCCAGATAGTTTTTATCCGTCTGGGCCTTTTTGATGCGAGCGTTGATAGCAGATATCTGATCTTCTTCGATCCGGAAGAAACCGTTCGGTTGTTGAAGGTCGTAAATGGGAGGGACGAAATAATCATGCAGATTTTTTCCCGCCAGAATACCGGAAAAAGCGGCCAGATAGCCGGTCTCTCCTGTCTGGGTTTGTACGATCAGGACACCGAACATCTTCCCCTGCTCCAGATCACTTTTCCATTCATCCTTGTTTTGCAGATATTTTTGTACCTCGGCTGCTGCCGCTACGCATAAAGGATGAGGTGTGTAATGGAATGGATAAGTAAACTTTTCCGGCAAATGAAAATGCGTAGCCGGAAAAGGTAACTGATGGAACTTGTTCATTTCTGGGATCGGCGCAATATTTTATTCGCTTTTTCTTCACTGGAAAGAAAGCTCAGCGACTTGATAATGTCTTCGTAATTCTCAGAATCAACGATATGCGGGGCCACTATTTCCAATACTTCCAGTTTATCATCATCGAAAGTGTAGATGGACATGAGGCGTATGCACTGTTTACAGGTGAAATTTTTATTGGTAACCCCCATTTCAAGAAGTTCCAGCTGGTCGTCTTTAAACGGTTTCTGTTTGACCTTGTTGTATAATTGCTGAAAGTCTTTTTCGTTTATAGCCCTGGATGGTCTTCTGTGGTCATCCGGACGGGATGGATAGGGAGGTTTTCCATAATCGATATCACCGGGAGGATAAATGGCTACCGGAGGGTTTACCGGATAATTATCACCGTCGAATGAGTTCATATTGCTCACCCTTTCGTTGATAAAGTTGACTATGATGATGGTTGTTTCCGCTGTCAGCGGATTTGTTTTCTTGTATTCCCATTCTTCAACTTGTTCATCGAACCGGCGAAAGTCGGGTTCACCGAGCAGACTGACGACTTCTTTTTTAGCCATCCCTTTTTCAACCTTCATGATAGCACTTTTGCCGGTCATGTAACTTCCGCAACTACAAAAGGATATGGAACTGATGATCAGTGCAAGTGCTATGAATGTTTTTGTTTTCATGATCTTCGAACTTTATATATGTATATTGTTTGTTTGTAGAAAACAAATATATAAAGGAATATCAGATTATGACTACTCTTTAGGGATAAACTTGTTTGGTTTTCGTAATATTCAATATTCCGTCATACATACGATGCAGGCTGATATACCGGCATTTGTTCTTCATCTTGAGCAGTACAACGCGTTCCGTGTATCCGATTTGATCGAAGAAGGAAGGGAAAGATTTTCCGGCGAGTTCTGCTTCCTTAATTCTTTGCTCGTCCATTTCCATGAATTCCTCATGGCTTTTGGCCTTGCGGGAGAGTTCAAACGCAATGTCGATGTCTGAATAATCTGTTTTTTCAGGATCAATATAACTGCCGAATAAAACGATTTTGGAGACTCTATACAGGTAAAACTCATTACTGTTGATCTCTTCGACCCGTTCCATGAATTCCTGAAATAGTTTATCGGCCTTTTCCTTGTTGAGTGGATTGGTATACCGGGCTACACAAAGGGCTTGACCTTTAATGGTCAGTTGATACTTCCCTTTCTTCTTGGCTGATTCGATATATCCTTCGGATAATAAGACATCGATAAGCTCTTTCGTTTTCTCTTTGTTGAGGTCGAATTGCTCGCTTATCATCTCCGGAGATATCAGAGCGGGTCTGATGTGGTCAAAATAATCCCTGATTTTCAGGATAGGAATATCGCAGATTGTCTGTTTGCGTGTCAGTCTCATAATGATATAATTTTATGTTGGGGCAAAGGTACAATCTTTTAAAAGAATAATCGTTTAAAGTTGTTGTTTTTCAATGATGGTCGTGGAATATCCTGGTGGTTCCGCCATCAATTGTTATGTTTTCACCGTTAATGAAATCATTTTCATCCTGACAAAGGAACAGGCAGATACGGGTTATATCTTCCGGTTTTCCCATTCGTCCGGAAAAGGGTATGGGATGGGTTTCCGGGTCGATCTGGTCGTAATCGTCTGCTTGTATCCAACCTGGAATAATGGAGTTAACCGTTGTATGATAAGGTGATAAAGACATGGCAAGTGTCTGTGTTAATGAGCATATGCCACTTTTAGATGCAGCGTATGCTTCACTGCTAAGTCTGTTTGTTGGGTAATGAGTGGACGATATATTGATAATCCGGCCGTACGGGTTGGGTGTCGTTTGTGATTGACGGTGAATAGCGAGCAAACGGGAGGTAATAAATGCAGGTCTCAGGTTTGCGGATAAAGTCTGGTCGAAATCTTCCACGCTGGTTTCTGTGAGAGAGGCGAATTTTCTGATGCCGGCATTGTTGATGATGATATCCAGGTCGCCCCAATCTTCCAGGATATGGCGCATACAGTTTTCAAGAGCTTCTTTATTATTGATATCTACCTGATAAAAAGTGGTACCGGTTTTTTCGGCTGTTTCTTTTCCTGATTCTTCATTCCGGTCACAAAAAGCTACACGGTGCCCGGCCATACGGAACGCCTTGACAATTGTTTTTCCGATACCATCAGCGCCTCCTGTCACGAAAACTCTGCGCATCTTGTGGGTTGGAGTTGTTTTTTTCTTGCCGTAGCCGCTCTTCGTTGCGGAAGATTTTTGAGACTGATATTCCTGATATTTTCTTTCCAGATAGTTATCTGCCATGATGTTTAGTTTTTTATATTATGTCGTATTTGGATGAATTATTTAAGTTTATGTGACTATATTTGTGGAGCACGAAGCTGCCAGAAAGCTACGGCAGCCGCAGCGGCTACGTTGAGTGAATCGACACCGTGCGACATAGGGATACGGACTACGTAGTCAGCTTCGGCAATTGTTTCCGGTGGAAGTCCGTCTCCCTCGGTACCCATTACGATAGCCAGCTGGGGTTCGGTTGCCAGGACCGGATCATCAATGGAAATAGAGTTGTCCGTGAGCGCCATGGCTACAGTACGAAATCCCAATTTGCCCAAGTCACTGAGAGAACCATCCATCCAGGTCCATGGTACAAGAAAGACTGTTCCCATCGATACTCTGACCGCACGGCGGTTCAACGGGTCACAAGAGTTACGCGTCAGTAATACGGCATCGATTCCAAAGGCAGCTGCCGAACGGAAAATGGCACCGATATTGGTTGTATCAACAACTCCGTCGATAACGACGATGCGTCGGGCTTCCCGGCATACCTCTTCCATGCTGCGTATCGCAGGGCGACGCATGGCACAAAGAACACCTCGTGTCAGAACATAGCCGGTCAATGTAGCAAGTAGTTCTCTGCTACCCGTATAGACAGGCAGATTACCACAACGTTCAATGATCTCGGAAGCATCCCCTGTGATATGTTTATGCTCACACAAAATGGCTAAAGGTTCAAAGCCTGCGTCCAAAGCTCTTGTGATAACCTTTGGACTTTCTACGATGAAAATACCCTTATCAGGCTCGATACGGTTGCGCAATTGAGCTTCGGTGAGGGTACAGAACATCTCAACTCCGGGATGAGATAAAGAGGATATTTCGATAACAGGCATATTCTTATTTATAACTTTCGGTTAGACACACAATCGTTTTATTCATATAACAGGTCGTTTTAACAGGCATTAAACAAGTCTTTAATAAATAGCTACTTTGATGACACCGTCCAGTTTGTTTCGAAACACGATATGCCTCCTCTATCTCGTTCAACGGAAAGCGATGGGTGATAAGAGGAGTGGTATCTATCTTACCTTCCTCAATCAGTCTTAGAATCTTTGCACAGTCACAGCCGTCTACTCCACCTGTTTTGAAAATCAAATTCTTACCATACATATCAGGTAAAGGGAAAAGCAGAGGTTTGTCGTAAAGAGCCACAATAGTGACTATCGCATTGGGACGAGCGCACTCCCACGCCATCCGGAAGCTATCTTCAGTCCCCGCCACTTCCAGAACAACATCCGCTCCGCCGTGATCACTGTTTTTGAGTACAAATTCTTTGCAGTTATCAGGTGTCGTTATCAATACATCGGGATAATGTTCACGGACAAACTGAATCCTTTCAGGAGACTTTTCACAGACAATGATACGCTTCGGATTCTTCAGTATCGAGCAGAGCAAAGTGCAAATACCGGTAGGACCGGCACCAATGATGAGGACAGTGTCTTTCTCCGTAATCTCTGAGATACGAGTTGCCCAGAAACCTGTGGCAAGTACATCACCGACAAATAGAGCCTGTTCATCCCTGACTGTGTCGGGGATACGGTTCAGTCCTTGATCGGCATAGGGTACTCTGATATATTCCGCCTGCCCGCCGTCGATACGGCAACCTAAGGCCCAACCACCGTTGGGGTCGGTACAGTTATTGACATATCCGTGGTGACAAAAGAAACACTCCCCGCAGAAAGTCTCGACATTCACAGTCACTCTGTCGCCGGGTCTGACTGATGTGACATCTGTTCCCACTTTTTCCACGACACCTACCATCTCATGTCCGACTGTTGTTCCGGGTACTGCACGCGGTACACTACTGTGCTTGATATGCAGGTCGCTGGTGCAGATGCTGCCAAGAGTCACACGTACGATTGCATCCCGTGTATCCGTAATTTTGGGTTCCGGTTTGTCTCGTAATTCAAATTTACCTTGTTCAATATATGTGTATGCAAGCATAGTTTTATTTATAGAGCAATTGGATTTTCAGTACAATCTGTTCATTCAGTTCTAATCTGATTTTGAAATAAGACTTCCAAGCTGGGGTGTCTTCTGTAACAAAGATATAAAACAATCTGCTATAAAAAGGTAAAAGGAGATGATTATTCCTCTAGAGATGTTAAAATAGGATAGTGAAATGTTTTCTTGATTTATCTTTATTGCTTTTGTGTATTTAAGTTTATTATAATATCTACAGTATCTACAATT
>NZ_QSDP01000061.1:0-37842 GCF_003463685.1 Parabacteroides sp. AM58-2XD | reverse complement strand
TTCGTTACTTCGTACTGTTTTCATAAGCTATATCGTTATTAGTTAATAATGAATTTGATACAATACAAAGTTAACTAAAATGGTATAGCTTTTGTAGTGCTATCTCGTGCTATCCGTCTTTTCCGATTTTAAACATAGGAACTATTTTTTAGTGATTAGAAATTAAGATTTAAGCCGACTGTGAATGTACGTGCCTGCGGATAATAGCCGCGGTCGATGCCGTTTGATTTATCTCCGGCTACGTCTGTCGCATTTATTTCCGGGTCAAGACCCTTATAGGAGGTCAGTGTCAGCAAGTTCTCGGCGGCGACATAGAGACGAAGTCTGTCGACAAAGAATTTGCGTGTCAGGTTCTTCGGCAAGGTGTAACCTATCTGCATATTTTTAATGCGGGCGAAACTACCGTTGTGGACGTATAAATCGGAAACTTTCTTCCAGTTACCGTTCATGTCGTCACCCGGGTAACAGAAGCGGGGCATTGTGTTGGAAGTACCTTCTCCATGCCAGCGTTTCATAAACTCCTGGGGCACATTTACGGAAGACACATCCAGGCGGCGGGTTACGTCCATAATGTCCTGTCCCAATGAACCGGAAAATAAGACTGAAAAGTCAATGTCTTTATAAGCGGCCGTCAGGTTCAGACCGAAAGTCCAGTCCGGAGTACCTTTACCAATCATGGTTTTATCTTTATCGTCGATTGTACCGTCATTGTCAAAGTCTACGAATTTCACATCTCCGGGAACGGCAAGCGGCTGTAATTTCTCTCCCTTGCTGTTTGTATAAGCGTCGATTTCCGCCTGATTCTGGAAGATACCGGCAGTCTTGTAACCGTAGAAGTAAGGATAAGGCATACCGTTCTCCGCACGGCCGACATTTCCCAGGATATGTACCTGGTCCATCATCTCGAAACCGTCGGCTGTGCCTAAGTCTACCAATTTGTTTTTCAAATAAGAGAGGTTGGCGTTGACGCCGAAACGGAAGTCCTTGTGGCTATATTTATAACCGACTTCAAATTCAACCCCTTCGTTTTTCATCGAACCGACGTTCCCCCAGGGCTTGGATTCGCCAGATAGTTCGGTATGGCCATTTCTTTCAGCATACCGTTGGTCTTCTTCTGGTAGTAATCGACCGTGAAGGTCAATGCGTTGCCCAGGAAGCCGAAATCAATACCGGCATCATACTGTTCTGATTCTTCCCACATCAAATCGGCATTAGGAGTGCCGGAAGGTTTGGAACCCATTACGATTTGTTGGCCTCTGCCGTAAGCGCCGAAAGGATAGTTATTATTCATCGATACATTCGCCGTGTAGCGGAAGTTACCGATAGCCTCGTTACCGTTCTTACCCCATGAAAGGCGTATTTTCGTACTGGTCAGCCAGTCCGGGCGTTTTTCCATAAACGATTCGTTCGTTAAATTCCATCCTAAAGAAACGGAAGGGAAAGTACCCCACTTGTTATTTTCACCGAAGCGTGATGAACCGTCGCGGCGTACGGTGAGCTGCAACATATAACGTTCGGCGAAGTTGTAGCTTAAACGTCCGAAGTAAGAAGCCAGCGAGTGCGGGTCGGTTAATCCTCCTTCGGTATTCCGGTTTCCGTTGTTCGGAAGGGAGGTCGTAAAGTCTATATTGGCCTTATCACCCATGTAGGCAATCAAATCTTTTGCCATACCGTATAGGCGGCGGCCTGTGTTGCGTTCGGCAGACTGTCCTAATACCACATTGAAAGTATGCTGGCTGATTGTTTTATCGTAAGTCAATACATTTTCAATCTGCCAGGTATAGCCGCGGTTCATTTCGGACATCACGCTGGAACGTCCGTCTGCAATGGATTGGTTGCAGTTTCTGCCCAGATAATAAGGGTGATTCCATTCGTCATATCCCCAGAATGCAAGGTCGGAACCCCAGGAGAACTTATATTTCAGGTTATCCCAGATGCCGAGTTCGGCCGTCAGGTTGGCAATGACTTTGTCTGAATTGTTTTTTCTTCCGGGCTGTGCGGACATGCGGCCCAGCGGATTCGTAATTTCGTTGAAGTTTTCCGGAATCTGCAATACTTGTCCGGTGAGCTGGTCGCGTACAGGGTCGCCGTACTTGCTGCGGATATCTGCCGTATAGCCGTTTACGTGGTCCTCATCCTGTGCATATACTTCCATGGTGGGGTCCAGGAAAAGGGCATCTCCCAGTGGGGAACCGGTCAGGTTACCGGCGCTCACCCTATATTGTTTATACGGGAATAAGACATATTGACACCGACGGTCATTTTTCTTAACCAGCTGCGGTTCTTCGTTTCGTCGAATAAGGTATAAAGGGTGTTGCTGCGGAATGAAAGGCGTTCGTAGTTGGAACGGTCGTAATTTCCTCCGATAATACCTTCCTGATTATAATACCCGGCAGAGAAATAGTAACTTACTTTCTCGTTTGCCCCGCTGATGCTTAACTGATGGTTCTGTACGGGAGCGCCGTCGTTAAACAATACATCCTGCCAGTCGGTGCCTACACCCAGATTGGTGTTTGAAAAACGGTCGGTGCCGTTGGAATACTGCTGTGCTTCGTTTATCAGGGTCGCGTATTCGGACGCATTCAGCATACTGCGTTTTTTCCAGGCGGATTGCCAGCCATAAGAGAAGTCGTAAGACACTTTCACTTTGCCGATGGCCCCTTGCTTGGTCGTAACCAAAACAACCCCGTTGGCGGCACGTGAACCGTACACAGCTGCCGAAGCGGCATCTTTCAATACTTCGATAGAAGCAATGTCGGCCGGATTGATGTTGTCGATACCTCCGTTGATGGGCATGCCGTCTACGATATAAAGAGGGTCGGCGGTGTTGATGGTGCCTGTTCCGCGTACACGGATAACTGAACCTGTACCCGGTTGGCCGTTCTGTGTGGTCACCTGTACACCGGCTGCCAGTCCTTTCAACGCGTTATCGACACGGACGGGAGCTGTCTGGGCCAATTCGTCCGCGCCTACTTTGGCGATGGAGGCCGTTACCACACTCTTTTTCTGCACACCGTAACCGATAACGACCACTTCATCCAGCGCCTGGTTGTCTTCCGCCAGCGTCACGGATAATGGCGCATTGCCTGAGACAACGATGGATTGGGGTAAATAACCGATAAAAGAAACGACGATGGTAGAGCCTTTTTCTACCTCATTGATGGTGAACATACCGTCCAGGTCCGTCATGGCCCCGTTGGTGGTTCCTTTTACTACTACATTGGCGCCGATGACCGGTTCGCCGAGGGCGTCTTTGACCTGTCCACTGACTGTCAGTTTTTGGGCAAACACAAATGTTGGAAATAACAATAGGCACAACAAAGGTATCATACCTTTAAGAAGCCTCTTTTTTAATAAAATGTTTTTCATAAGACGAATACATTTTTTAAAGTTAACGTACTAATTTGTTCTACACTTTTTGTACTTGCAAAAGTATAGCGCGAATAACCGGTACCAATGGACTGGTAAACCGGAGCGGTAAATCTGTAAAATTGTTATATTGTTGATATATAGTGGTTTGAATATGTGGCTTGATGTGTAAAAAGTAAGTTCCCGAATGTAGTCGGGGAGGCTTTTCCGAGTGGTTTCAACGCTCTATTTTCCCTAAAGATTTTACAATATCTGCAAAGTGCTCTTTAGGTACGACCGCTTTGCTGCGTGTTTTCAGCCGGTTATTGTAGACCGTCTGAGGGGAGCAGTGCAGGAACTCGGCAATCTTCACACTGTCACTGATGCCAAGGCGTACCAGGGCGTAGATACGAAGTTCGGTGTTCAGCAATTCTCCCTCTTTGGGCATGATTTGTTTGTCGGGTTGTAATAGAGCATTGAAATCGGAGACAAAGTCAGGATAGATATGCAGAAAGATGGCATCGAAATTACTGTAAAACTCTTTCAGTTCGTTGGCTGCCAACGTGGAGGAGTCTGTCATCTTTTTGACTTCATCGACCATACCGGTCCTGATTTTCCGGTTGATATTTTTTCGGTATTCGTCCAGTTTACTGATATAGCTGGAACAGATGTTGAAGACGTAACCGATATATTCTTCCTTGACATAATTGGATTCCGTCAGCTTGGAGTTCGTGTCGAGTAATTGTTCGTTCAGTGACTGGAGCTGACTGTTTACTTCTGCCAGTTGCGTATGCGCTTTTTCCAGTTCGCCTACATGCTTGTTCAGGGTCTGGTTGGCATCGTTCAGTTTTCTGCGGGATTCTTTCAGCCGTTTTATCTGTAGTCCGATAAAGAACAGTGCAGCCAACAGGACCAGCGACAAGGTGCTGACAATGAACAGGTACCGGCGCAAGTCGGCTTCCTGTTTTTTGTTTCTTTGTTCGTATGTCTTATGAATGGCGTCCAGTGCGGACGAAATGCCGACCATACGTATCCTGTTCTTATAGAGTTGTGCACATCCCAGGCAGTAGTTCAGATAAGAATATGCCTGGTCGATGTAACCTCTTTCATACAAGGTTTTCCCGAGCTCTTCCAGCGAGGCTATATCATGGTTGGCCGACCGTATATCAGCATGGCTGATAAAATGAGGAAACGGAAAATATTCATCTTCGTTTCCTTCGTCCCTATACATGATTGCCAGGATATAAGCGTTCATGGCATCTTTTCTGGAATCGAAGGAGGCAAAAGCAAGTTCTTCTTTCAATTGCTCTTTTACTTCTGCTGCTTGTGGAGTCTTGTTGTATTGCCAGCCTTTGTACCATAAACCATAAGGATGGTTGTCGGGAATACTGGCGAAGATCGAATCCCGATAGGTTTGTTCTTTCGCATAGTAGAAGGTACTTTGAGCGGTGTTTTCACCGGAATATTGCCCGTAATGAGAGTAAAGATACATCATTTGTCCATAGTAGTCCGTTCTGTAATAAGGCGACAGGTTTTCGGGGTTTATTTCATTCAGGGCATCCAGTCCCTCTTTCAGAAAACCGGTGGCTGTCAGGATGAACGACTGTTCGATCTTCCACTGTGCAACCCATTGGGGATTGTTCAGTCGTTGTGCTATTTCCAGATTTTTATGGATATAACTAAATGCAGAGTCGCTGTCATAGACCATATATTCTTCATAAAACAGTTTGTTCATCCAGTATTGCTCTTCCTCTGTTGCAACTTTCTGTTCCATTTTCCTCAGGTCCTCGATTCTTTTTTCCTTGGCAATGACAAAAGTCTCATTTTTAGCCAACAACGAGTCCAGGCTGGCCAGCATTTTTTCAGTCTCAGCAGAAATAGTTTGTCCGGATATATTTCCGGATAGTATCAGAAATGGCAACAGATAGAGAATTACTCGTATGTACATTTTATTCAATTTAAGGTTCACAGGAACAAAGATAAAAAATATCATCTGAATATCTCTACATATTTTTTTAAGATATAGATTCGTCCACGTTTCCCACCTGTAATCTCTTTTAAAACATCAAGCTTCTCTAATTCTTCAATAAGTTTGTAAGAGGATGCCTGACTTATACCTGTTATAGTTGAAACCTGGGCTGCATCTATAATCGGTTTTTTATACAGTTCGGTTATTACTTTTAAAGCGTTGGCTGATCGGCTGCCTAATTGTTTTATACACTCTTCATATTCTTTTTGTAGAAGTAATATTTCCTCAAATGTTTTTACTCCGTTTTCTGCTGTTTCAATAACTCCCTGGAGGAAGAATTTAAGCCAACCTCGATATCATTTTCAAATCTAACTTTCATCAGATTAGAATAATATGAACTTCTATGCCTTTCCAGATAATCGGATAAATATAAAATAGGACGCTTTAATATACCTTTACTTACAAGGTACAGGGTAATTAGTAATCTTCCTGTTCGACCATTACCATCTAAAAAAGGGTGGATCGTTTCAAACTGATAATGTATCAGGGCTATCTTTAATAGTTCAGGGAAGAAAATAGAATTATTATGTACAAATTTCTCTATATCTTCCATTAACTCTGGAATTGAAGTACAAACCGGAGGAACAAAAATGGCATCGTTAATAGATGAACCTCCAATCCAGTTCTGGCTTTTCCGGAATTCTCCCGGTTGTTTGTGTTCACCTCTGACCCCGGCAAGTAATACTTTATGTACATTTCTTATAAGCCTTGCAGAAAAAGGCAATGTCTCGAGCATTTTAATAGCTTCATTCATCGCAGATATATAGTTATGAACTTCGGTCCAATCGTCTCTTTTATCCAATGGCAAATCTTCTTTAGACATGAGTACTTCTTCCATATTTGTTTGAGTACCTTCTATCTTAGAAGATTGAGTCGCTTCTTTCATTATGTGCATGCTAATGAAAAGATCGATATTGGGTATATGTTCCGAATACATGTCTAGTCTGCCAAGCATTCTGTCCGCTTTGCTTAACAATGTTACTATTTCCATGTTTTCAATTACCCAAGGGTGGTTAATTAAGTTCGGCTGAAAACTCTTGTAGTAACCTTGGTTTATGTATGTGCCTGATTTAAAGTTTTTCATGATAATATCGGGGAAATAAACTAATTTTAGGATTTATCATCTAATTAAAATAAGCTGATGCGTTATTTTAGTTTTCCGTACAAAAGTAAAATAAGCTGATGCGTTATTTTAGTTTTCCGTACAAAAGTAAAATAAGCTGAGTGATATTCCAATAAAATCGCCAAATTTAAAATAAGATAGTATCTCATACAAGTTTTGTCATATTTTAAATTTGGCGTATATGTTATATCGTTTTACGGTTCCATCACTACCTCGATACTGTTTCCCTGGCTGAGTAGCTTTTTGGCGAAGGCCTGTATTTTGGCGGGAGTGATGCTGTTGACTGTTTCGACGTATTTGGTCGAACCGTCGAAGCCTTTGTAATAATAGTTATCCAGCGTGTTTAACCAGTAACCGTTTTCCTGGAGGCTTTCTGCGTGACGTTTCAGGATGTTGTCCTGCGTCTTTTTGAAATCTTCCGGGGTCGGGCCGATGTCGGAGATACGTTTCAATTCGTTGCGGACAATCGTGTTCATCTTTTCCCGTTTATCCGGGTCGGTGTCGAAATAGGCTTGCAGGAATGTTTGTCCTTCCGGGAAGGAAGAGATGCGGGCGGATGTTTGTACGCCGTACGTTCCGCCTTCGTCTTCGCGGACCTTTTCGGTGTAAACAAGGTCGAGTACCTGCTTCAACATGGTGGCTGTAACGATATTTTCCAGGTTATAGTCCATCTGCCCGGAATAGAAATTCACGACGGAGGCTTTTGGCGTCTCCATCTGGCGTTTGAAACGGTTCACGTAGTCGCCTTTGCGGATGGCGGGTACTTCTTTCGGGTTGCCCTGCTCTATCTTGCCGTTTGCAGGTAATGTAGCCAGGTATTGTTCTACCAGCGGACGGATACTGTCGGTATCGATGTTTCCTACGAAGGTAAAGACGAAACCGGAGGCATCGCCGAAACGTTCCTTATACATTTCCATGATACGCGGATAGCTGATATTCTTGAAATCGGCCGGGTCGATGCGCATCGCACGCGGATTGTTGTTGTAAATGGCTTTCGTCAGCGAGTCGCTGAAGGCAACCATCGGATTCAGTTCCAGGTTCTTCAGCTGCGCTTTCATACGGTTTTCGAAGGAAGCGTAAGCCTCTTCGTCCATGCGCGGCGCAGTGAAACTGAGGTAGATCAGTTCGAATAAGGTCTTCAGGTCGGACGGGGTGGAGGAGCCGTTCACATTTTCACTGTCCAGTCCCAGGGATGTGGAGCAGGATACTTTCTTTCCGGCCAGCATCTTGCCCAGGTCGGTAGCCGAGAAATTGCCCAGGCCGCCCAGCTCGATTACCTCATTGAACACTTTCAGATTGTCGATGTCTTTGTTACCGAACAGTGTGCTTCCTCCCGGGCTGGTAGCCGTCATTTGTATTTCATCCTTTTTGAAGTCCGTGTGTTTCAACACGACTTTGATGCCGTTGCTCAATGTCAGGACGGTAGCACCGAAGAGCGGATCTTCCTTGCTTTCCGTGATCTTGCCGGGCGCCGGCAATGAGGGGATCAACGGTTCGTCCGATAAGTCTCCCGGTAAGGTTCGACAGGGATCTGCTGTGCTTTCATAAAGTCGCGGAGCAGTTCTTCGTCGGTAGGATAGGCGAGGCCTTCCTTTTCCGGACCGGTCAGGCTGATCACGATGTTCGTATCGCCGATCATATCCTGGATATACTTGTTGACCTGTTCTACCGGGACAGCCTGTGCAACCTGGCTGATCAGGGCGTATTCCGTTTCGATTCCCGGAATATAACCGCCTTCGGTGAAGTGACGTACGTATTCCTTGGTGAATGCGCTGTTCCTTTGTTTGTCGCGGTCGTTGTAAAGGGATTCATATTGTTTCAACACATTGATGCGGGCGCGATCGTATTCCGACGGGGTGAAACCGAATTGTTTCACACGTTGCGTCTCCGTTACCAGCGCATTCATGGCCGAATCCACTTCGTTGTCTTTCACCAGTGCAGCTACCGACCAGGCACCTTTCGTTTTCGAGATCATAAAATCTCCGTCGGAAGCCTGGGCGGCAACGAACGGAGGATTGGCTTTCTGTACCATCTCGTTGAAGCGTTCGTTCATCATCGTGGCTGCTACGCTCTGGATATAATCTTTCACCAATCCGGCAATCGTTCCGTACATATCCTGCGGCATCTTGTCGTGTTTATAGGAGATGGACAGGATCGTGTTCGAAGCCTCTTTGTCCGTAGCCACGGAGATCAGCGGCATGTCATTGTCGGGCACTTCAAACATAGGGCGCGGAGCCGCGTTTACCGGTGCCGGGATGTCGGCAAAAATCCGTTTGACGGCCGTTTCTACCTGGTCGACATTGATGTCGCCTACAATGATGATCGCCTGCAGGTCGGGGCGGTACCATTTGTGATAATAATCGCGCAGTTCATCCGGTTTGAAATTGTCGATCACGTCGATTGTGCGATCGGCATCCGATGGGCATAACGGCTGTCCGGATAGATTTTCGGAAGCTGTTGTTCCCATATGCGGGCCTGTGCGTCCTGGCGTGTGCGCCATTCCTCGCGGATCACGCCGCGTTCCTTGTCGATCGCAGAATCGGCAAGCGTGATGAAGCCAGACCAGTCATGCAGGATCAGCAGGCAGGAATCGACTACGCTTTCGCGTGTCACCGGGGCATTCATGATCATATAAACCGTTTCGTCGAAGCTAGTATAGGCATTGAAATTTTCACCCATACGCATGCCGATGCTTTGGGTAAATTCGTCCATTCCTTTGTTCGGAAAGTTTTTCGAGCCGTTGAAGGCCATATGTTCCAGGAAGTGTGCCAGTCCGCGCTGGTTCTCTTCTTCCAGCATGGAGCCTACGTTTTGGGCGATATAAAAGTCAGCCCGTTCTTTCGGTTGTTCATTATGACGGATGTAATAGGTTAATCCGTTCGGCAACTTTCCATAACGAACCTGCGGGTCGATAGGCAACGGTTGCAATTCCTGTTGCTGGGCAGCCAGCTGGAAAAGGCAGAAGAAGCTCAACAGGAATAAACTTAAAAATCTTTTTTGTCTCATTTGGGATATTTATTTATTTTGTTTCTTCATTATCAGCTGGCAAAACATACATAACATGCGTGCCGCCTCCTATTTTGGATACAACATTTTTCTCTGTGAATAGTTTCAGTTCTGCATTCCTCAGTTCTTCCAACTCCACATGTTGCCCGCTTTCCAAAGAAAATCCGATCGCCCATACGAACGAGTCGAGTACAGCCTTCACATCGGCCGAAGAGATCGTCGATCGTGAGCAGATCATTTTGCATAGATGATCCATTTTTACCGTGCTGTCGCACAATGCCCGTGCATGGATTAACTTCGGACCTTTCCTGCCTTTCGGCCGTGGCGTTTCGTGAATTTTGAATCTGATTCCCATTTTTATTTTGTTTTATACTGGTGTGCCTGAAAAAACAACACGTAGCCTTCCCGTTTTCCTGCCGACGGAATTGCCTGTCGACAATTGTCTGCAAGCCTATCGATAGTCATGAGCAGGTCTGTCGATGATTATGCGCAGGCCTGCTCATGATTATCGGCAGGAAAAAAGGTTGAGGGCAAATATACGATGCAATAGCAGGAATTGTACTCAGGGTAGGTATAATTATGGAATATTTATACTATACCTTATTTCTATATCTTGCCGGTATCGGCAAGATGTGCTATCTTTGAAGTGAAAATCGGTGTAAAACTTGCCGATAGAATTTGAATATGAAATATATTTCAGTCGGAGAATTTGCAGGAAAGTACGGTGTTTCAGAGCGTACGGCACGTAATTATTGCGCTATCGGAAAAATCGAGGGTGCATTCCTTACTGGCAAGACATGGAACATACCGGAAGATGCGGAATTGCCTTCACAGAAAAAGTCGAAAGTGAAGATTATGCCTTTGCTTGCCGTGTTGCGCGAACAAAAGCAGATGAAATTGAAAGGCGGTATCTATCACAAAACGCAGATTGATCTTACATATAACTCGAATCACATCGAAGGCAGTCGTCTGTCTCATGACCAAACCCGTTATATTTTTGAGACCAATACCATCGGAGTAACTGATGAAAGCATCAATGTGGACGATATTATCGAGGCCACCAACCATTTTCGGTGTATTGATCTTATCCTTGACAGGGCTGAGGAGAATTTATCTGAGACTTTCATTAAAGAATTGCACAATATTCTGAAATCCGGCACATCGGATAGTCGGAAAGATTGGTTTGCCGTAGGCGATTATAAACGTTTGCCAAATGAGGTTGGCGGTGCTGATACAACACTGCCGGAGAACGTTCATAAGGAGATGAAGGCACTGCTGAAAGCCTATAATTCGAAAAAACAGAAATCTTTTGATGACATTTTGGACTGGCACTATTGTTTTGAGGCGATTCATCCTTTTCAGGATGGTAATGGACGTGTCGGTCGCCTGATCCTGTTTAAAGAATGCCTTGCAAACGGATATGTCCCCTTTATTATCACCGAAGAATTGAAAATGTTCTATTATCGAGGATTACAACAGTGGGATCATATCAAAGACTATTTGCGGGACACTTGTCTGACTGCGCAGGATACTTATAAAGAGGTACTGGATAAGTATAGGATTAAGTATTGAGATTCGAATATTTTATGGAATGCCGGATGGTGTAAAGTCCCTTTTCGCTATATTTTTCACAAATGACAATATGATTATTATTTGAGTGTTTTGTAAACGCATTGATACGTTAAAAAATATTACCCGGTGGGGTATTTCATTTTATCCGGTATATTAATCCGGTTTACCTGGTAGAGTAGTGACATTTTGATAATGGAGGAAATCTTTTATAAGAAGTAAGATTACGGAATGTTGTTCGGTTAGCTTGTTCGGTACTTGTTCGGTCAACTTGTAGGAGGAAGTGATATTTTTGTGTTAGACTCACGTTAATTTAATTCTTTAATAGATATAATTATTTGTTTGTAGCTGTATTGAAAAAATTGATTATTAATAGCTTTGGATTGAATTGTTTCATTATCTTTGAGGCTATAACAATTATGCCATGCAGCGATGAGATACCTATCTTACATAGTATTCTGTCTGTTCTCTTTCGCGATGTGTACTGAACAACCCAAAGAGTTATTGCCGGAACTGTCTTATGCAGAGTCGCTTATGCAACGTTGCCCGAACAGTGCCCTGGTGGTATTGGATTCAATGGAAGTACCCTCTCCGTCAGATAAATTTCAATATGCTACGTGGTGTTTGTTGATTACCCAGGCACGTGATAAAAACTATATAAAGCATACTTCTGATTCCTTGATCAATATTGCATTGGCTTATTTTGAAAAACAGGATGATCCGGTATGGAAAGCGTCAACTCTATATTATGAAGGACGGGTTAACCAGGATATGAATAATGTAGAGGAGGCTACTGATTTTTATTTACGGGCTAGGGATGTGGCGAAGAATACGACGGATTATAGATTGCTTTGTTTGATAAATACTCATCTGGGAACATTGTATGCTTATCGTAATTTGCCAGATTTGGCTTTTGAGGCTTATAAAAACGCACATACTTATTCAATGCAATTAAAAGATAGCACTTTTATCTCAAATACATATTCTGCTTTAGGACGTGTTTCAATGCTTAACAATAATCTGCAGGAAGGGTTAGATAATTATAAGAAAGCGATAGAGATTGCAGAGCAATCTGGTAATTTAAAATCTTTAACATTAGCTTATGGGGAAATATCGACAGTGTATCAAGCTTTATCAATGCTTGATTCTTCCATGTATTATCTAAAGAAATCAAAGAAGATAGAAGAAAAGTATAATGCTTCTGCTTTATCACAAACCTATTTAGGAATCGGGGAAACCTATTATTATATGGGATTATCTGATTCTGCTTACTACTATTTGGAAAAAGCATTGAATACTATTAATCCTTATACAAAGCAAGATGCAATACATGCTTTATACTATTTATGTAGGGACTTAGGGAAATATGAAGATGCTATTAAATATAATGAGCAATATTGGGTTTATAAAGATTCTATAGATAACATAAATCGTAGTTCAGAGATAGCAAAAATTCAGGCAAAGTATGAACGGGAAAAATTGTTGAATATTAATAACGGATTAGAAAATAGAATATTATGGGGCTCAATAATACTATTATTAATAATATTTGTATTAATATTTTTTTATCAACGTGAGTTGCTCAAAAAAGAACGTATAATTAAAGAATCTAGAAAACAGTTGCAGATTCGTTTAAATCAATTGCATGAAAATGAATCTATAATTCATGAAAATGAAAATCTGATAGGAGTCTTATCCATTCAAATGGAGGAGTATGTTGGTTCGCAAGACATATAAATAATCAAATGGATGAAATGGAACGAATCCGCCAAAATAATGCAACATTGCAGACTCAAAATGAAATATTACAAGGAGATATAAAGAAATATATTTCCAGTTTGAAGGAAAAAGGAGAGGAGTTAAAAACGTATGAATGCCTGACTACAGAAAATACTTATTTGTTTGAGCGACAAAGATACCTATGTTCTCAATTAATTAAGCATATAAATATACTCGATTGTTTAAAGTCTGATCCGAAATATATCGAGGAATCCCAATGGCCTGAAATTTTTGAATCGATAAATATCGTTTATCCGAATCTGATTGAGCGTTTGAGGAAAGACTTTTTTTTAACAGATAGTGATCTCCTAATGTGTTGCTTGATAAAATTGCAATTGAATAATTCTATTATAGCTGAATTGGCGGCCATTTCTCCCTCTTCCGTAACTAAGCGTAAACAACGTTTAAAAGAGCGGATCAATCAGCATCTAAAGACTCCGCTAGGGGTTGAAACTTCCATTGATACTTATCTTTGGAAGTACTGAGAAAATCCTTGTCCACATTTTACCTTTGACTCATACTTTAAAAGTGTTTATTATTAAGCTTTAGGGTGTTTTTTTCTGTCCACCTTGCTGTCCATTAGTTTTTACCCATTTCTATTATAAACCGCATACCTTTGTAGTGTAGAAATTTATAAAATTATCGTTATGAAAAAGATCCTCAAAAAGCTTGCATGGGCAATATGTGTATTTTTTGTTTTCAGTAGTCTATTACTACAGAGTGTTTCAGCGAAGGGAAACAATAGTGTTTCACTTTATGGAAGATGGAAAGAAGATGTTCGTTCCATTTCTTCTCCAATTCCAATCTCTGCTTTTGTTAGTGATGGTGTTTTATCCATTCATAGTAGTACTCAACGTTCCGATATAACAATATGTATATCGAAAGACGGAAAGATACTTTATGAAGAAATGATTCCGGCATCGGAGACGGATTGTGTTACAATTGATTTGAGTGAATTTGAACCTGGAACTTATTCTGTTGAGTTGAAAAATCAATGGGATGATTGCCTTGGGGGTGAATTTATTCTTGGATGAATTGATACTAAAACCATGGGATAAAATATTCCAAAGGAAAATCGCTAAATAAAATTAGTGAGTGAAAGTATTGTATAACGCTTTTTAGTAAGAAGCATAATAATTATCAAAGGTATGAAAAAGAGTTTTTATTATTTTTTCGTAGTAGCCGTACTTCTTGGAATGTTTGCCTGTTCACAAGGTGAAGTTGAAATCTTCCATGAAAGTGATGTGTCTAAAATAGAAACAAAAGCTCTGAATGGTGAGGATTCATTATCTGTTATCATTCCACTAGTTATTGATTCTAATTTAATTGAAATGGCTAAAGCAAAAAAGGCAGCTGTCTATTATAATGCGGATGATCCTGATTATTCCTCCAATATGTATGCAATCAGAGAAATGCCAATATATATTCGGGCTAGAGGGAATGAAGGTTTTTTATCATCAAATGGTATAGGTAAAGAAATCACTTTATCTTCTAGGATAAACTTCCGTACTTGTCGGTTCTATTTAAAGGTGTTACCAAGTTCGTCTGGTATACCTTATCTAATTTATTCGAATGATACAGGTACACCTTTATCTGTCGGACAGTACGAAAATGACCCCAATAATAAAGTTTTATTTGCACGATCAAATAATACCGGATCTCTAATGTCAGCCGATTGGGACCTTATTCCTTCATCGTCATATAAGGGATATTTTGTAATTGAAAGTCAATCTTATTTAGGGCAGGCAGATCCCAATAATCCATGGTCAATCTTTAATTATGTGCTTGAAACAAAGAGTGATGTAAAGCTAGGTTTTGGTCAGTATACAAAAAAACCTGAACAAGAGTTTTCTATTTCACCTGTTGATGATTTTACATTACATCACATAGAGTTTCACAAGGATGGCTCTACTGTAACAAAACGTGCTCCAATGAAACTGATTACATATGGTAAAAATCAAACAGACGAAAAGAGACCTTTTACTATTAAGGGAGCTCTTTATGCAAAAGATGAATATTCTTTTACTGAAAACAGTGCTTTAAAAATCATTCCGAATAACGCTAGTGATATGTATTATCGTCCAACAGTAGAAGCTGAGAGCCTAGTTTTACCTCTTCCTGTTGCTCCGAAGGATGACCCAGACCCTATTCGTGAAAAAACGGATATGCTTTATTCTACTACAACCCAAATAATAGAAAGAACTTTATCTTTTGATATCGAAGGTTTAGCCCCGGCTAACTGTAAAATAGAAGCAACGAGTTTTTTAGAGAACTACAATGTATCAGCTAAATATACAGCATATATGACATGTAATTATGGTGGAAGTGAAAGACTGGTTAAGATTAACGGAACATGGCGTGGAGTCATCTGTACAACATTAAGAGACGATAAATATCCGAAAGACCTTTTTAGATTCTTAGACTTGGATACAGGCGAAGAAATAAAACCCTGAAATCAGTTTTATCACGAATAATTTTTTAAGTAAATAAAGTATGAAAAATATTATTATTTCTCTGACAATATTAATGACAGCGATATTAGTATCCTGTTCTGATGAATTAGATAAAAGTAGTAATGTTCCCGGAAATCAGTCTTCGGAGAAAGAAGGGAACGTTATTATTCAGCCTAGAAACCCTAATTTACCTAAGATAAAACCTTTTGATATCAATAAATTACAGACTAAAGGAGATATATCAGGTGAAACAGGAAACTCTGACGCATTTCTTGGGCGAGCTTATAATCTTAAAAATGGAAATTACATTTTGGGAGATTTTAGTAATGTCAGTCATCCGGTGATAGACCTGAATGCTGTAAAAGCATACGATCCGAATTATGTTGATGGCATAAAATTAAATATTACCGAGACAAAGAGTTTTGCCTATGATACGTTTGAAAGATACCAGTATAATTCGACAATCACGAAAAAAGTAACATCTGGTTTTTCTCTTAACTTGAAGATTTTCACATTAGGTAAAACGAAAACAACTACTGATGTTTTCAAAACAGTAATAGATAATACGAAGGAAGCAACATATGGTGAACTTAGTATTAATTTTACGAATAGCCAATTCTCACTGCAAAATTCAGAAGCTACGAGAAAATTATTTGCCAGACAGTTTTTAACAAAATCATTTATCAGAAGTTTGTATAATTCTCCTATATCGTCAACACTTGATAGTTATGGTGATTTTGTTTTGACTGGTTATTTAACCGGTGGAAAAGCTTATGCTATTTATGCAGGTAATGCAACATCAGAAGACCGTACGGATGTTAAAGAAAAAGATATGGATAAGTCGATGAATGCATCACTGAATTATAAAGGCAATAGTACAAGTGGTAACTTGGGGATTACGGGATCTAATCATAATGATGAGACAAACACTTTTAAAAGTAACAATACCTATGTTAGTATAAAAACATACGGAGGAGTACGAGATGGAGGAGAGGCAGTTGTGAATGTTAAAGCCATTAAAGACCTGAATGTAGATTTAACATCATGGATGCGCTCGCTTAATAATGTATCAAATCATACAATGATAGATGTAAAAGATAATAGTTTATATCCATTATCGGATTTTGTACTGGAGAAAAACTTCAAACAACGTTTTGATGATACTTTTAATGAAGTGTTGCCAACCTATACAAGTTTAGTATATCCTTATATTGAAATTGTTAGAGTAATGGTTCGAGCAACATCTTCATACGAGGCTGTATATGATGTTGCTGCCGTTTTGGTAACGAGACAAGCTGATAGGATTATACTTAGTGATGGTTTAGCAGCCACCGCTACAGATGAAGAATTAAGAAAGAATGAAGATGATGCGGTATTCATGAAAAAAGTCGAGAAGATTTCTGCTGAGAAATCTCAATTATTTAGCTCTGATATAGAAATCGGATATAATAAAAGAACGAGGTTGAATCCTAATTTGAGATCACCTCTTTGTATTAATCTTGCAGGATTCAAAGAGAAAAACTTTTACAAATTTTATTATGAAAAGACGAGTATGCAATATATTTATGATCCGTCTACTCGTATTTGTTTTTCTTATTTTGTAGATGATGGTGATGATGAAGTGCTTGATATATATGGGATAAGAAATTGGGTGGAATCATTGCCGGATAAAAATATCTCGATAGCATCTTTAGCTAATTCATATAATATTATTGGGTTATAAATTAAAAAATTTCAGTATGAGACTTGTTCAGATTTTATTGTTATTCTCATTGAATTTATTTTTATCTGGTTGCGATAGCGATGATCATAAAAATAGTCTTAACTTTAGTGCAGCCTCTCTAAAACAAACACAGTGGAAAGGTACATTCGATGAATCTTACATAGCATCGTTTGGGGAGCCTGTATCAACAACTGCAAATGCTGGGATTTTCTTTGAGTCAGAAACCAAGGGACGATATAGTCTGAAATGGGAAACTATGGATCAACCGACTGAGAGTACCTTTGAGTATCGCATTGAGGAAAAAGTTTTAATTGTTGAAAATGGAGGGGTTTTAAACGGTCATTGGTTGCTGATTCAATCAGATAAGGATACAATGGGATTGGAAAAAGGAACAAATGGAGAGGGGGCTTATAAAGGTATTTTGACTTTGAAGAGAGTTTCTTAAATCTCTAATCGGATCATAATGTGTCAGATTTGTATGTAAATAACATAATTTTAAAAGTGTAAATCAAATAATGAAATTGATCCTACTGTTATTACAGTTTATCTCGTATAATCTATAAGATTAATACATTTTATTCTAATATAATTATAAATATCTACAATTATGAAGAGAGGCTTAATTTATTTATCGGTAGCATTAATAGGACTCCTTATGTGCCAATGCGAATTTAATACAACTGAATCTCCTAAAACAGAAAATTCAGAAGTAACAACAGAGATCAATGCGGAAATATTGACGATTGATCAGAAAAAGAATGATGAGATAAACCAGAAAAACCAAGAATCATGGCGGGAAGCTAAGAAACTCCAGTTTGCTGATTCTGACTTTTTACAAACAAAACAGCAGATGTCAGATGATGCCATTGCACCCTATGATTACCATACTGGTCTTGTTGGAGATAAAGCATATAATAATATTGTTTATATGAAGGCTTTGGAAAGAGTAAAAAAACATTTGTCAGTAGTGGATGGCCGGCTTGTTCCAAAGTTGAAATCAGGGGCGGAAATCAGAATAGCAGAAGATTTGTATAAATTTATACTCAATGTTATTGATTCTTGGAATCAATGGATAAAAGAAGGTAAATTTGAAATTATAAAAACAGATAATGGATATGATATAGCGCCTGTTATTGATGATAAAATGCAGCCTTTATCTTATGCAAAAGATCTTACACGAATGGGACATAGTGAACGCTGGACTGCCATAAAAGAAGTTGTCGATAGGGCTCCGGCAGGAACATATATACATGAACATTTTTTATTAAGCTTTGGAACAAGTACCCTTTATGGAGAGTATACTGGAACAGATTCTAAAAAAAGAAGATACTCTGTTTCCGATGGCTGTGGTACATGGGGAGAATCAGATCCTAATTGTATATATAACTATATTGCATATGATGCTGATATTAATGATTCGCAATTTTATATTTATAGCTTAAGAAACTCAAATCATCAAAGCCTTGCAAGTTATCAATTACAAAAATAGTATAATCGTACAATTATTCCATAGAGAGATAGGGCGTCTGGTTTTCGACGCCCTTCTTTTGCCTCAGTTATGGTTTACTACTAGATATGCCATAAATAGGAGGTAGATATCGTTCTGATTGTTATGTCATCTTTTTTTGTCATTCTTGAATAATAAAATGTTTATAGATGATGACCTGCTGTATTGCCGAATGAGAATCTCTTAAAAATACGAAACGTTCTCATAATTCAGGCATTATCTGTCCGGGAATTCTAACATTGGTGTATCTTTGCTCCGGAACGAATGAAAGATAAGGTTTGTGGGTGGAAGTAAGAAAAGTATTAATTTAAGAAAATACGATTATGGATACTCTGAATTTAAAATTTCGTTTATTGCTTTTATTGGTTACGGTAGGTACTGTTTTAGGTTCATGCGCATATGATGACGATGAAAAGATGTACTCTTCGAGAAGTTATGATGAGACTTATGCATTGCTGCGTCCTTATATAATCGTGAATGAATATGATGAGTTTGAGCTTAGTGCAACCAAGGAGGTTACCGATCCGTTGAGAATTTATCCGGGGCATATTGCAAGACTAAAAGGTGATTTGCATAGTATAAATCTACAAACGAAAAAAGCATTGAACGATTACCAATGTTCGCAGGTTCTGATGGTTACGGAACTCCAGGGCGTCCTGGTTAAGAAAACAGCTTTTAACCTTACATATGAGATTGGTTCGAATGATCCGGGTCTGATAGCCACGCGGGCCGATGCTTCTATGGTTATTGATTCCGAAGAGGGGGGAAGTGCCTCTTTCACCGGTGGAACTCAGGTAAGGACAGATATTTCCATTTCTCCGGGTCGGAATTCTCCCTATGTGTTGACTTTTGATTGCAGTACCGGGAAGCTAAGTAATGATCAGGATTATATTTATTGGGTGGGTACAGTCGGTACGACACTTACAAACTGGTGGCATGCCAATAACCCCAACGGAAATAATACTCAGTGGAGCTTCAATGCGAATGGTTTAAGCAATGGAGCTCGCGGACATGTCTCTTTCCAATGGTGATAAAATCGCACTCACCTCGGTCTTTGTAATAGAATATGTGTTTGTATCATTATTAAGTTATCAAACATAACTTATACAGGATGATATTTTCTGATGTTTATAAGTTATGACTGATAAAATTGCTATATTTGTTTCGTTTATCAAGTATGACTTATAAAATTATGAAGATAATTGAACGACCTGTTTATAGCAAACGGATAAAACCTTTTATCGGATTTTTTGAAGAAAGAGGATTTATAAAATAGTCTAATCAAAAGAGTAAGACCGAAAATGTGATTTTAGTAGTGCGAAATTTTCGAGTGTGGAAGAATATTCTTACATTTGAAGAAATATTTTCGAGTATGGAAGAAAATTTCGCATTGTTGGCAAAGTATAATTTTTGGAATGGGAATGTTCCTGAATTAGGTTTTATACGGGTTGGTTATACGGATAAAATTTTTGATTATATAGGAAATAGGTTAGTCAAAGTGCTTGTCGGTCAACGTCGTGCTGGTAAAAGCTATATACTTAGGCAAATTGCTTACAGATTGGTTCAGGACGGTATTAATCCTCAGAATATATTTTATATCAATAAAGAGTTTACGGATTTTGATTGCGTAAAAGATTATCATGATCTGGAAATCTTGTTGAAACAATATAAAGAAGCATTAAAACCTGTAGGAAAAGTCTGGTTGTTTATTGATGAGATACAAAATGTTACAGGATGGGAGCATTTTGTGAATTCTTATTCTCAGAATTTTGCTGATAATTATGAAATCTTTATAAGTGGTTCTAATTCAAAGATGTTATCAGGAGAACTTGCCACTCTTTTGTCCGGACGATATGTGAATTTTGAGATATTTCCGTTTAGTTATCAGGAATATATCGGGATAACCGGAAAAGACGATCACAGGCAAAGTTATTTAGACTATATGGAAAGTGGGGCGTTACCTGAATTATTTATCTTACCTAACAATGAGACGAGGCGTAATTATGTTGCGGCAATTAAAGATACCGTATTATTAAGGGATATTATACAACGAAATAGCATAAAGGACCCTAAGTTATTGGAAGATATTTTTATATATCTTGTGAACAATGCCTCTAACCTGATTTCGATAACCAATATTTTGAATTTCTTTAAAAGCAAGAAGCGGAAAACAACCTATGATACTATTTCTAACTATATTGGCTATATAGAAGATACGTTTCTTATTCATAAAGTTGAACGTTATGATATAAGAGGAAAGGAGACGATTTCCGGCAATTGCAAATATTACATTAATGACCTTGCTTATAAAAATTATCTTTATCCGGGTTTTGCCTACGGAATCGGTTATAAGCTGGAAAATCTTGTCTATTTACAATTGCGGCGTTCCGGATATGATGTGTATGTCGGTGCTATGCGGGATAAAGAAGTTGATTTTGTCGCTATGAAAGGGGATCATATTCTTTATTTGCAAAGTACCTACTTGTTGTCAGATGAGCAAACGGTCCGTCGTGAATATGCGCCTTTGGAAGCAATTCAGGATAATTATGATAAGTATGTAGTTTCTTTTGATGAGATTTCGTATCCTTCCAATAAGGGCATAAAACATATTCAAGCCTGGAAACTGGCAGAGGTAATCTGATCAAAGTAACCGATGAAAAGGCGGTTTTTGCTATATGACATCCGTGTCATATTATTGTCATCTTCAGTCAGCTAAAAATCAGACTTTTTTTAATATAATTCTAATCTCTTCAATACAATTTATGGAGTATTAAGGCGTTGGTATTAAACGTAAATGCTTACCTTTGCGGCCGACTGTCCGTGTGAGGATGGCGTAATTTGACAACTAATTATCACACTTTATACAAACATGAGAAAGTATAAACTAATCAACAACGTGTTGGGATGGATCGTTTTTCTGATCGCTTCAACCGTTTATTTGATGACTATCGAACCCACTGCCAGTTTCTGGGATTGTGGTGAGTTCATCTCTTCTGCTTTTAAACTGGAAGTTGGGCATCCGCCCGGAGCACCGTTCTTTATGTTGACGGCCAACCTGTTCACGCAGCTGGCGTCGGATACTTCCACAGTGGCTAAAATGGTCAATTCGATGTCGGCACTCTTTAGCGGGCTGACAATCCTGTTCCTGTTCTGGAGTATCACACACCTGGCCCGTAAGATCATGGTGGACGATGAGAGTGAAATCTCATTGGGTCAGATGATCACAATTATGGGTAGCGGTCTGGTAGGAGCATTGGCCTATACATTTAGCGATACATTCTGGTTCAGTGCCGTGGAAGGTGAAGTATATGCTTATTCTTCTCTGTTTACTGCATTGGTTTTCTGGCTGATCCTGAAGTGGGAAGAGGCGGCTGACCGTCCGCATGCCGACCGCTGGATCGTACTGATCGCTTACCTGATGGGGTTGAGTATCGGTGTCCACCTGTTGAACTTGCTTTGTATCCCGGCTATCGTGCTGGTTTATTACTATAAGAAATTCCCGAATCCTACGATGAAGGACTATCTATGCGTTGCTGGTTTCGTTCGCAATTGTCGGACTGATGATGTATGGTGTCGTACAGGGATTGGTTGAAGTCTGCGGCTATTTCGAACTGTTGTTTGTCAATGTGTTGGGAATGCCTTACAATTCAGGTGTATTTGCCTATGTGATTGTATTGGCCGCTGTGCTGATCTGGTCTATCTGGGAAACGATGCGCGATGAAATTAACCCGGTACGCATGAAGGTGGCGTTTATCCTGTCTATCGTATTGGTGGGTGTGCCGTTTATCGGAAGCGGCTATGTGCTGGCGGTTATTCTGACAGGTGCCCTGACTGCTTATTTGTTTATGAGCAAGAAGGTGAATATCAAGATGCTGAATACCGTATTGGTTTGCCTGATGGTGATCGTTGTCGGTTATTCTTCTTATGCGCTGACGATGATCCGTGCGACGGCCGATACGCCGATGAACCAGAATGCACCGAGCGATATTTTCACTTTGCGTTCTTATCTGGCTCGTGAACAGTATGGTAAAACACCGTTGTTGTACGGACAGACGTTTGCTTCGGAAGTACAGCGTGAGAACCAGGGCGGTAACTGCGCTCCTGTAACCAAGGAAGGTGAAGCTGTATGGAGCCGTGTCATCAAGAAAGATCCGAGTGAAAAAGACAAATATTTTGTTTCGCGCCACGATGTTGAATATGAATATGTAGACGAACTGAATATGCTTTTCCCACGTATGTACAGCAATGTGGATGCGCATGTGGGAGCTTATAAGGAATGGTCGCAGTTTAAGGGGGAACCTGTGAAGTTCAACCGTTGTGGTGAGAACGTGACGGTGATGAAGCCGACGTTTGCCGAAAACCTGCGTTATTTCTTTGCCTATCAGCTGAACTTCATGTACTGGCGTTACTTCATGTGGAACTTCTCCGGCCGTCAGAATGATATCCAGGGAAATGGTGAAGTGATGAACGGAAACTGGATTACCGGTATCAAGGCAATCGACGAGGTGCTTGTAGGTCCGCAGGACAACATGCCTTCCGATATAGCTGACAATAAAGGACATAATGTATATTATATGTTGCCGCTCCTGCTCGGTATCCTGGGGCTTTTGTATCAGGCTTATTCCGGGCAGCGTGGTATCCAGAGTTTCTGGATCACTTTCTTCCTGTTCTTTATGACAGGTATCGCTATCGTGCTCTATCTGAACCAGACGCCGTATCAACCGCGTGAACGAGACTATGCGTATGCAGGCTCCTTCTATGCCTTCTGTATCTGGATCGGGTTCGGTGTCGCGGCCCTGGCGAAGCTGATGCAGAAATACGGCAAGTTGTCTCCGGTGGTGGCAGGTTCTGTTGCGACAGTACTGTGCCTGTTCGTGCCTATCCAGATGGCGGGTCAGAACTGGGACGACCATGACCGTTCGGGACGTTATGTTTGCCGTGATTTCGGTGCTAACTACCTGGAATCGTGCGAACCGAATGCCGTGATCTTTACCAATGGCGATAACGATACTTTCCCGTTATGGTATGCACAGGAAGTGGAGGGTATCCGTACCGATGTCCGTGTATGTAACACCAGTTATTTGCAGACAGATTGGTATATCGACCAGATGAAGAAACAGGCGTACGAATCGGCTCCGCTGCCTATTTCATGGGACCGTGCCGATTATATACAGGGTACACGCGATGCTGCCTATATTGTCCCGATGATGGATAAACCTATCGACCTGAGTACCGGGCTGAACTTTGTACGCAGCAATGATCCGAAATTCAAGAAGATACCTGGTTTCAATCAGGAACTCGACTATATCCCTTCGGAAACGCTTATCTATAAGGTGGATTCAGCGACAGCCGTTGCCAAAGGCCTGGCTACCGATTCGACCGGTTTATTGAAGGAAATGACAATCAGCCTGAAAGGCAAGACTGCTTTGGGCAAACAGGAACTGATGATCCTGGATATGTTGCAGACCAATAATTGGGAACGTCCTATTTATTATGCGATTACCGTAAATCCTGACCAGTTTGTCGGTCTGGACGGTTACTTCGAACAGACCGGTCTGGCTTACCAGATCGTTCCAAAGCAGGCGAATAAAGGCACCAACACGGAAAAGATGTACGACAACGTGATGAATAAGTTCAAATGGGGTGGCGTAGACAAACCGGGCGTTTACATCGACGAAAACGTGATGCGTATGTGTAAGAGCTACCGTATGGCATTGTTCAATAAGTTGGCTGAAGACCTGTTGAAGGAAGGTAAGAGTGAAAAAGCGCTGAATGTACTGAATAAATGTATGGAAGTACTGCCGCCGGAGAATGTTCCGTTGGATTATACCGCTCTTACGACAGGCGAATTGTATTATGCGCTCGACCAGGATGAAAAGGCAGAAGAGGTCTTTACCGGAATTGCAGAGAATGCAATGCGCAATATCGACTGGTTCTTCCGTCTGAGACCTTCTCAGCTGGCCTCTGTAACGAGAGAGTTGGAACATAACCTGGCTGTCATGAATCAAGTGTTGACGGTCAGCAAACATTATAATCCCGAATTCGCTGCTAAGTATCAGGAAGAGTTTGACAACTACCGGATGGCTTGGGGTTCGGTGCGTGGAAATAAATAACGTATGTTTATAGAACAACCGCCCTGGTTCTACAGGGTCCTGTTCCCAGGGGTAATCTGGCGGATACCGGCCAAGGAGAAGTGTGTATATCTCACCTTCGACGACGGCCCAATTCCCGAGGTTACCCCTTGGGTTTTGGATATACTCGACAAATATGGTGTGAAGGCTACCTTCTTCTGTGTAGGGGATAATGTCCGCAAACATCCGGATATCTATCAGATGGTGCTCGACCGCGGCCACCGGGTAGGGAACCATACTTACAATCATATCCAGGGACTTCAATACTGGACGAAGAATTATCTGGATAACATAGAGAAGGCTGCCGAATATATTCAGAGCGATTTATATCGTCCTCCCCACGGGCATATGCGTTTTCCGCAGGTTGTCGCCTTGCGCCGGAAGTACAAGATCATCATGTGGGACGTGGTGACCCGCGATTACAGTCCTCACATGACTCCGAACGGTGTCTTCAATGTGGTAAAGAACTATACCCGCAACGGCTCCGTCATTGTCTTCCACGACTCCCTGAAAGCCGAAACGAACATGCGCGAAGCCATGCCTCGCGCTATCGAGTGGTTGCAGAAGGAAGGGTATACTTTTAAAGTGTTTGAATAATCTGTCATGGCGGGCTTGACCCGCCATCTCATCCTACATGACATATTTGTTTAGGGTGAGATCCCGGATCGAGTCCGGGAGGACATAATTAATAAGCTGTGATAAAAAATATACATCAGTATTGGATATACATGTTAACCAATGAGCATGGAAATGTTTTATATACTGGCGTTACCAATAATTTGGAACGGCGGATAAGGGAACATAAAAGTGGTGAGATACCGGGTTTTACCAGTAAGTATAATTGTGTAAAACTTGTTTATTTTGAAGAGTTTAATAGTATAGATGAAGCTATAGCCCGAGAAAAACAGTTGAAAAATTGGAAAAGATGCTGGAAGAATGCACTTATTGTGGATATGAATCCAGAGTGGAAAGATTTAGCAGCAGATTGGGATATGTGTATTTGAGTAGGATGCGGTGGCGGGTCAAGCCCGCCATGACAGAATGTTGAAGTTTCTATTTAGTCGAGATGCATAGTTTATCCATATTAATAAAGAACAAAGCGAAGGAATTAGGCTTCGATGCCTGCGGAATAGCTGAAGTGGCTTCCGCAGACACCGAAGTTTTGTTTTTTGATCGGTGGATAGCCGAAGGATGTCATGCCGGCATGAAATATATGGAGAACTACCGTGATATCCGGCTCGATCCTGCGGGGTTGGTGGAAGGTGCCCGTTCCGTTATTTCCGTGGCCCTTAATTACTATCCGGCACAGAAGCAATCTCCCGGTTCCCCGCGCATTTCCTATTATGCTTATGGGAAGGACTATCATATCGTTGTGAAAGACAAACTCCGGCAGCTTTGGGAATACATAACAAGCCTTGTCCCCGTGCTTGACACGGGGCCGCAAGTGAGCAGGCCGTTTCGACCGGAAAATGAGGAGACCGGTTCCTCGGCGGCCCCGTGTCAAGCACGGGGACAGGCTGACTCTACCCTTCCTGTCGCCCGCTTCTTCACCGACTCTGCTCCCATTCTGGAGCGTTACTGGGCCTGGAAAGCCGGTCTTGGCTGGATTGGGAAGAATACCAACCTGATTATACCCGGTAAAGGCTCCTTTTTCTTTCTCGGAGAGATCGTCACAACCCTGGAACTGGATTACGACACCCCTCAGAAGAATCGTTGCGGTGCCTGCCGCCGTTGCCTCGATTTCTGTCCGACAGGTGCCCTGGAACGTCCCGGCCACCTGAACGCAAACAAGTGCATCTCTTACCTTACGATCGAGCATAAAGGCGATATCCCTTCCGAACAGGCTTCCCGCCTGGGCGACCGCCTCTACGGTTGCGACACCTGCCAGGAGGTCTGTCCCTGGAACCGCTTTGCCAGTCCTACCCGTGAAGTGGCTTTTTCTCCTTCACCGGCTTTCCTGTCTTTGAAAAAAGAAGACCTTCGCTGCTTTACCCGCGACGATTATAATCGTATCTTTGCCGGGTCGGCTGTGAAACGAGCCAAATATGAAGGACTGATAAGAACAATAAATAACAAAAAAGAATAAGCCATGAGAAGAACATTCAATCTTCTGCTTCTCTCTTTTCTCTGTACCCTGGCTGCCTTTGCCGCGCCGGGCGAACTGAAGGAGAAGCTTGCCGCCCTGAAAGGGATCACCAGTGTCGAACAACTGGAATCGGACGTCTATCCCGAAAAATATCTTGTACGTATCACCCAGCTTGTCGACCCTAAAAATCCGGAAGCCGGCACTTTCACCCAGCGTGTTGTTGTAGGCCATGTCGGTTTCGATCGCCCGACCGTTATTGTCACCGAAGGGTATGGTGGTGCTTATGCCTTGAACCCCAAATACGAGGAGGAACTGACCAAGCTGCTGAATGCCAACCTGGTCTTTGTGGAGTATCGTTATTTCCTGGAATCCACACCCGAACCCTGCAACTGGGATTATCTGACTGCCGAAAATTCCGCTTACGACCTGCATAACGTCAACCAGACTTTCAAGCAGCTTTATACCGGCAAATGGATCAGCACCGGTATCAGCAAAGGCGGCCAGACTACCATGCTTTACCGTGCCTTTTTCCCGGACGACGTGGACATCTCCGTCCCTTACGTCGGTCCGCTGTGCAAAGGCGTTGAAGACGGTCGCCACGAACCGTTCCTCCGTAAGGTCGGTACAAAACAGGAGCGCCGCAAGATAGAAGCGTTCCAGAAGGAGGTCTTGAAACGCAAAGAAGAGATTATCCCTTTGCTGGAGGCTTTTTCCAAAGAAAAGAACCTGGAATACCGTATCCCGATGCCCGAAGTACTCGATTATTGCGTGCTGGAGTATCCTTTTGCCTTATGGCAGTGGGGAACGTCCGTATCTGTTATTCCTTCCCTCCATTCCGATACCCCGACGCTGTTCAAACATCTGATGGATATCAGCAGTCCCGACTATTTTGCGGAGAACCAGCCTACTATTTCTTTCTTTGTTCAGGCCGCCCGCGAACTAGGTTATTACGGATATGACACGAAGCCGTTCAAGAAATACCTCACCATCGACAGTAGCAAAGGTTATCTGAGCCGCATCATGTTGCCCAAAGAGCTGGTCGGCAAGGTCGAGTTCCGCCCCGCCCTTTACCATAAGATTTATGATTTTCTGAAGGACAATGATCCGAAGATGATCTTTATTTACGGTGAAATCGACCCGTGGAGTGCAGCCCATGCTCCGGTTTTCAAAGGAAAGAAGAATGAACAGGTCTACTTCCAGCCCCGCGGTAGCCATCGTGCCCGCATCGGTAATATGCCTGAAGATATGAAGGAAAAGATCTTGACGCAGCTGAATCAGTGGCTGGCGGAATAACATAAACACTTTGTGTGTGTTTCCTATTGTAAAACTATTAATTGATAAATGATGAAAAAGAAGCTATTATTTCAACTTCTGTTTGTTGCGAGCGTATTTTTCGCAACATCTTGCTCCGATGATGATTCAGTAGAATTGGAGGATGTCACCACATTGAATATGCTCAATGAGGATAACGGAAAAACGTATCTGGGCAATTCGGATATTTATATCACGGATGAAAACAATTTCAGCGGCTCGTCGTGCCTGCTTGTGGAACTCGGTGGTGCAAACGGGATTGGAAAGGTTGTTCCTCCCAGGGTCGGAGACGGGCTCGTGCGGAAGGCGGCCGTGTTGCCGGGATGCCTTTACCAGGCCTTCAATCGCAATTCGATACTCGAATTTCCTTCCGGAAAACCTGCGATTGCTCTCGAAGCCTCTTATTACCAGTTTTATGTTGAATCTGAAATCGTGAAGGATATAGCGAATACGGGAACGGCTGTCAATGTGGGAGCCGTAGTCAAATATGCCCCCGTTTATCCCGATCCGCAGGGCTTGCCGGAATACGGCAGCGTGATCGGTGAGGTGAGTAACAGTGGTGATGTTGTGGAAATGGATTTTCCGAAAGATGTCGAGTTCTTATACTCAACTTCCGATGGATTTGAGATAACGACCGATGGTGGTAAATTGACAGTTACCTATTATTATTGGACCGATTCGAAAGAATACTCCATCTATGTGCGCCGCGGTAGTATCTTTACGGAAGTCATCATTCAAGTAGTATAATAAGGGAAAGAAAGTTTAAAACATTCCCTGCACCTTATATACAAACTCCATCCATACCCAATAGCGGATGGCTTTGCCCAGGAACATGGAGATGGCGACGATCCAGACGTTGGCGCGCAGGAAACCGAGCGCTACCGCGATAAAGTCGCCGATGCCGGGGAGGAAGACGAAGAAACCCATCCAGGAACCTTTACCGGCAATCCAGTCCTGTACCTTTTGCAGCTTTTTGGCATCCAGCTTGAGGTATTTCTCGATCCATTCCACTTTTCCCAGCATGCCGAGCCAGTAACAGCTCATGCCGCCCAGGAAGTTACCCAATGTGGCAGCGACCATGCAGGGCCAGTAGGCAGAACCAGCCAGTAAAACACCGGTCAGGACGACTTCGCTGCTGAAAGGCAGGATCGTCGCTGCGAGGAAAGAGGCGATGAACACCCCGATATATCCGTATTCTATAAGAAATTCCATAGGCGTAGAAACAAGAGAGCGATAAATAGAACAATGGTGGAATAGAAGGTCCAGAAAACTATCTTACCCCGCATGACGGTGAAGAAATGGGCGATCAGTATGGCAGAGGGGATACAGGCTGTCTCCAGAAACTCTTCCGATGCCTGCTCGTACAGGAAATAGAGCGCAAAGGCCCATACCGACATACAGATCAGGAAGGACAGGAACTGGCGTGTACGCAGCACATCTTCGTATTCGTGCGTGATGATGTTGATGGCGGATACAGCCGTCAGCATGGCGATGGCGATGATGCCGACCCAGTCTAGCAACCCGATGCCGGCAGCGGCCAGGATGCGTATCTTGAACAGCGTGGCAAACGGAATCGTGAACGGCGTGAAGTCGCGGAACCAGATACACCAGCCCAGCAGGAACCAGTAGACGGTACTTACACCGAGCAGGGAGGCTAGAAAGGTACGGATACTCAAGCTCCTGAAGTTATACATCCCTATCCAGAACAGAGGAATGAACCAGAGGATATGTATCCATAGCAGGCTTCCGATCCCGATCAGCAGAGAGGCATTGTAGGCTTTGCCCTTGGCACCGGGGTCGTGGTAAGATGTGAATAGCTGATAGATGGCCAGAATCAGGCAGAATACGCCGACTGAGGTGGATTTCAGCGGCAGAAAATCCGGGTTGGTACTGATGAACAGTACATAAAACAGGAAAGGTAACAACGTTTTCTCGCGGATCAGCACCAGGACATAGTTGGCACGGTGGAGCAGGAAGGCGCCCCCGAACATCAGCAGCATGCCGATAGCATAGGTGAAAGCCTTGCCGGGCAATACCTGGCAGATAGCATTCCACAGGGGCGGTGCCGTCACTTCTCCATACACCGGATAGCCGACCGAGTTCAGATAACTCACGATCCAGCAGGCGACACAGGCCATCAGGGTACAGGCAAAAGTTGCCGGTCCCGAAATGGTGTGTCTGCGAGAATAGCTGTATGTATTGTTCATTTACAAATCGAACCCGATGTCGCTTCGGAAATATTTCTTGTCGAACATGATGGTCTTTGCTCCGGCGAATGATTTGGCCAGGGCTTCTTCCTTATTGGCTCCGTAGGAGCTGACAGCGATGACACGTCCGCCGTTGGTCATGATCCGGTCGCTGGCGGAGACGGTGCCGGCGTGGAAGATGATGTTGTCGGAGGTGATGTCGTTCAGCCCGTAGATCAGTTTGCCTTTTTCGTAGGCTTCGGGATAACCGCCGCTTACCAGCATGACCGTAACGGCTGCACGCGGGTCTATTGTCAGGGTGCGCTTGTCGAGGTTACCTTCGGCCACGCCTTCCAGCAGGTCTACCAGGTCGCTCTGGATGCGGAGCATGACCACTTCCGTTTCCGGGTCGCCCATACGGCAGTTGTATTCGATTACCTTGGGATCGTTCTCATTGATAAGGCCCAGGAAGATGAAGCCTTTATAGTCGATACCTTCCGCTTTCAGACCTTCGATGGTCGGACGGATGATCTGTGTTTCTACTTTGGCCATATAAGCCTCGTCGGCAAATGGAACAGGGGAAACGGCACCCATACCGCCGGTGTTTAGGCCGGTATTGCCTTCGCCGATCCGTTTGTAGTCTTTGGCTACGGGGAGCACCTTATAGTTCGTACCGTCGGTCATGACGAATACCGAACATTCGATACCTGTCAGGAACTCTTCGATAACCACTGTCTTGCTGGCATCGCCGAACATACCGTTTAGCATGTCACCCAGTTCTTTTTTCGCTTCTTCCAGCGTTTCGAGGATGAGTACGCCTTTTCCGGCAGCCAGTCCGTCAGCTTTCAGCACGTAAGGGGCAGGCAGCGATTCGAGGAAGGCGTATCCTCGGCGATATTTTCGGCTGTGATGCTCTTGTAACGGGCGGTCGGTATGTTATGGCGCATCATGAATGCTTTGGCAAAGTCTTTGCTGCCTTCCAGCTGCGCACCGGCTTTGGACGGGCCGATCACGGGGATGCCGGCTAGCGAGGTGTCGTTTTTGAAGAAGTCGTAAACACCTTTTACCAGCGGGTCTTCCGGACCGACAACAACCATATTCACATCGTTGGCCAGTACAAAGTCTTTGATGGCGGCGAAATCGTCCGCCTTGATATATGCATTAGTTCCCACCTGTGCAGTACCTGCGTTGCCGGGGGCAATGAATAACTGATCTACTTTCGGACTTTGGGAAATCTTCCAGGCTATTGCATGTTCGCGGCCGCCGGAGCCTAATAGTAATATGTTCATATCGTCGTAATTTATTATTGTCTTTATAATTTATTATCGTTATAGTCTATTACTGTTGTTATACTGTAATATCTCACATGGCTTTAGCCTTAGTTCAATTGCCGTCTGCTTTAGCTGACGGTTTAAAAGCTGTTTTTTTTTGGCTTCAGCCACATTTCTCTTATTAATCAATAACTATAATCAGTAAGAAATGGGACTAAAGTCTAATGAATATATCTCCATTAACTATCCGTCAGCTGAAGCAGACGGCAAATAAACCTGTCAACTATCAACTACTACTTCAGATAGTCATCGAAATACCGTGTTATCTTCTCGTAGAGATGCGGGCGGTCTTTGCCTGTCACGTTGTGCTCGTGGCGGGGGTAGACGAAATAATCGGGATAGGTATCTGCATCCACGCAGGCTTTCAGGAAGCCCAGGCTATGTTGCCATACTACTACCGGGTCGATGTCGCCGTGTATCTGGAGGAGATGGCCTTTCAGGTTGCCTGCCTTCAGCTTCAGGTTGGCGTTCTTATACCCTTCCGGATTATCTTGCGGACGGTCCATATAACGCTCTCCATACATGATCTCGTAGTTGCTCCAGTCGATCACCGGACCGCCGGCAACACCGACTTTGAAAACATCGGGATGCGTCAGGATCAGGTTGGTCGTCATGAAGCCGCCGTAGCTCCATCCGTGCACACCGATACGGTCGGCATCCACGTAAGGAAGCGATTTCAGGTATTCCACGCCTTTCATCTGGTCGGCCATCTCGTTGACACCCAGGTTGCGGTGGATCACGCTTTCGAAAGCGAATCCCCGGTTAGATGTGCCGCGGTTGTCGACCGTGAAAACCACATAGCCGCGTTGTGCCATATAGATATCCCAGCCTCTTACGCCGTTCTGCCAGCCGCCCGTTACCAGTTGTGAGTGGGGGCCGCCGTAGACGTAGACGATGGTCGGGTATTTCTTGTTCTCATCCAGTCCGACAGGTTTGACCAGGCGGAAATGCAGGTCGGTTGTACCGTCGGCAGATTTTATGGTACCAGCTTCTATTTCCGGCAGTGTGTAGCCTTTGTATGGGTCCCGGGCGGTCAGGAGGTTTTTGATCTCCTTGCCGTCTTTGGTCCGGATCAGGTTGATGATGCGCGGGATTTTCGGAGCGTCGTAACTGTCGATCGCATATTTGCCGGAGGCGCTGACCGAAAGGTATGTACACTTTCCAGGGCGGCATTCGGTGTCAGCAGGGATGTCTCCCCCTTCTTCAGATTCAGCTTCCAGCCGTTTACATTCATCGGAGTGCCGTAATTGAACGAACTCCGTATGTGCGGTTGGGTGGAAGTGATAAACAGGTTCTCGCCTTTGGCGTCGAAACCGATTACCTGGGTGACTACCCATTCTCCCTGTGTCAGTTGTTTCAGTTGTTTACCGGTGGTGTCATACAGATACAGGTGGTTGTATCCGTCTTTCTGGCTTTGCCAGATGAATTTGCCGGGATCGTTCGGGAGGAAGAGTACAGGATATTGCGGTTCAACGTAATGTTCGTTCGTTTCTGTGAAAAGGACGGCTTCTTTCTTGCCGGTCAGGGCAGAATAGCGAACCAGGTTCATCTCATTCTGTTCGCGGTTCAGTTCGGCAATATAGATGCTCTTTTCATCCGGGCTCCAGGCGATGTTGGTAAGGAACTTTTCTTTCGGGGTTCCGGTTTCCAGCCAGACGGTTTCGCCTGTCGAGAGGTTGTACACACCGACTGTTACCTCATGGCTCTTCATGCCGGCCATCGGATATTTAACCGGTTCGGCTTTTGCCTGGCGGGCATCGATATTGACGATAGGATAGTCTGTGACCATGCTCTCGTCCATCCGGTAGAAAGCCAGGGCGGAACCTGCCGGTGACCAGAACAGTCCTTTGCTGATGCCGAATTCACGTTGATGGACTGCCTGTCCGCATACGATTCCATTTTTTGTTTCACGTGTAACAATGCTCGTCTGATTCTCCGGTGAAAGAATCTGTATGTTGTTTCCCACCGTGAATGCCAGACAGTTATTGGCCGGACAGAAGTTATAGTTCGATCCTTTGCTGTCCAGCTGATAATTGCCAATTATCTTGTTTTCGGCAAAATTGTAATGCAGGCGGTGGCCTTTACTGGTAAAAGCCAGTACCGGCTGGTCCTTATAGGGAACCGAAAATCCGGGCAGGCTGCCTACCGTCGGAAGTCCGGCTGCCGAAAGCGCCTCATTGAGTCGGCTGCGTGTAAAGGCAACCTGCTCTTTCTTTTCGGGTACGCCGCATATCATACTGTCTCCTTTGACATACAGGTAAGTGTCCCCACACCATTGTAGCTGTTTGAGACTGGCCGGGACGAACTTATTGTGTGTCTTCCCTCCCGGAAGCAGGTCGTGTAATGTGAGTTGTTTGTCCTGTGCCATCAGCGTCATGGATGTAGATAAAGCGAACACGCAAAGAACCAGGAAGTGTTTAATCTTCAAAGTCATCGTTGTCTTCTCTTCTGAATGGTTTCTTGAATGGACGGCCTTCTCCGCGTTTTCTGTCTCCGAAGTTCTTTCTGTTTTTAGAGAACCTGTCGTCTTCGTCTTTGTAACGCATTTTGACGGGGCGTTTTTCACCGGCTTTGTGCAAAATCGGACGAACCGGGCGTTCACCACGTTCGCCTCCGAACTGTTTGCGGGCAGGACGGCCGTCACCGCGTTCTTCACCGAAGAAACGTTTTCCCGGTGCTGCGGATGTACGTTCGTTTTCGTCTTCACTGTGAGCAGCGGCGAAACGACGGTCGGGGCGGTCCATGCGGTCGGTCTTGAAGTTCGGGCGACCTGCAGGACGGGTGTCATATCTTTTTTCAGGGAACGAGGGCCTTGGGCGTGAGGCGGAATCTTCCGTTCTTTCCGCGCCTTCCTCGTTCAATGCTTTCTTATAGTCTTTGTTCTTTCCTTCAAATATTTCGTAACAACGGTATTCGCAGTCGAGCGAGCCGTTGATCAGCTTCATCCGTTCGCTGGGACGCAGGCCGATCTTGTCGAAGCATTCGTCTTTGTAGCTGAGTATCCATACTTTATATCCGGTAAACACATGTTTGACGCGTTCGCCGATCATATTATAAAGTCCCAGCAGGTCGCGGGAGGAGATACGTTCGCCATAAGGCGGGTTGGTTACCAGAATACCCGGTTGCGGTGCTTCCGTATATTGCTGGAAAGGCATCGTTTTCAGTTCGACGTATTTGGCCAGGCCTGCGCTACGGATATTCTTCTGGGCGATCTCGATAGCGGCCGGGTTGATATCCGAACCGTAGCATTTGAAAGTGAATTCGCGTTCCTGGCTTTCGTCGTTATAGATGCGGTCGAACAGTTCCTGGTCGAAGTCGATCCATTTCTCGAAAGCGAACTCCTTGCGGTGGATACCCGGGGCGATGTTCAGGGCGATCATAGCCGCTTCGATCAGTAGCGTACCGGAACCGCACATCGGGTCGACGAAATTGGATTCGCCTTTCCAGCCTGTCTTCAGGATCATACCGGCAGCCAGCACTTCGTTCAGCGGTGCTCGGTCTGTTCCACGCGGTATCCGCGTTTGTGAAGGCTCTCGCCCGAACTGTCGATAGACAAGGTACAGTCGTTGTGCGAGATATGTATATTGATGTATAAGTCGGGATTGTTCACACGTACGGAAGGACGTTTGTTGTGCTTCTCCATAAAGTAGTCAACGATCGCATCTTTTGTACGGTAAGCCACGAATTTAGAGTGATTGAAATCTTCTGAATAGATCACGGAGTCGATCGCGAACGTCTTGTCCAGTGACATATAGTTTTCCCATACGACCTTTTTCACTTCCTTATAAACCGTATCGGCATCTTTTGCCTTGAAATGATAGATCGGTTTCAGGATGCGTAAGGCGGTGCGGCAACAGAAGTTGGCTCTGTAAAGCACTTCTTTATCTCCTGTGAAGGATACCATCCGGCGACCAATTTCTATATCGTTGGCGCCTATAGCTAATAACTCACCGGCCAGTATTTCTTCTAACCCGTACAGGGTTTTGGCCACCATTTCAAATGTCTCGTTATTCATTTGCGTGCGTTGTAAGAAAAGATATTTATTTAGTTACTTTATTTTGTGTAATGACAGCACCGGGGGGAACATCTCCGGTGATCCAGACGTTGCCGCATATCGTGGCACCTTTACCGATCCGTATTTTCCCCAATAGCGTCGCGTTGGAGTAGACGGTCACATTGTCTTCCAGGATGGGATGGCGGGGGACACCGCGGATCGCGTTCCCGTTCTCATCGGGTGGCAGCTTCTCTCCGGCAAGGCTGACACCCTGGAAGATGCGTACGTTATTCCCGATCACACTGGTTTCGCCGATCACGGTACCCGTACCGTGGTCGATAGAGAAATAATGTCCTATCTGAGCTCCCGGATGAATGTCGATACCGGTTTCGGAATGAGCCATTTCGGTGATCATCCGGGGTATAAAAGGAACGCCCAACTTATAAAGCTGGTGCGCTATACGATAATTGCCTATTGCCCGGAAGCCCGGGTAACAGAAGATAACTTCATTGATGTTTTGTGCTGCCGGATCGCCGTTGTAGGCGGCTTCGGCATCGGTGGCAAGCAGACAGCGCATTTCCGGCAGTGTGGAAATGAATGCTTCGGAAAGTTTTTTTGCCTGGCTGAGGATCTGCTCTTCCGCACAGGAAGTACAGTTGGTGTCGGCCAGGCAAAGGCCCGCATAGATTTGACGGCTGAGCAGCTCGTGCAACTTTTCAATATTGACCCCGGTATGGAAACGGATCGTCTGTGTACTGATCCGCGCATTCCCGTAATAGCCTGGAAACAGGATTGCACGGCACAAGTCGATGATCTCCTCCAGTACTTCACCTGAAGGCAATGCCTCTTCATCGCGGTAGGCATGAAACAGTTGTTTGTATGAACATTCGTCCGACAGCTTTTCTACTGTTTCATTCAATACCTTGCTATGCTTTTGCAATCCCATTATTTTGAAAGTCTTATTTTGGGCAAAAGTACATTAAATATCTGATATATGTGTACTTTTTAATATGTTAAACTGCTTTGAAGTGCGTTTCAGGCGGCCGTTGATCAGTAAAGAAGTCGGAGAATGTCACCTTGAAGATGAGGAAACCGTCACGGGTGTAATCACATGAATAGGTTTCTGTCCATAAGATACTGTTATCCTTTGCATCTCTTCGGTGTACGGGATTTGGCAGTGCTGTTTGTGCTTCTGCATCATCATCAAAATCCAAATACATATAGGTCGTTATTAACCCCTTGCGATAAGTATCTGTATACAAGCTCATATCCTGATCGTCAATCCTGTATTCATAGATATAAATCGGATCCTTATTCTCGTTGTAGACCAATTCCCAATCACTCGATTTGACTTTTATATCCTCCTTTATCCACCATTCGGTAATACCGCCATCTTGTCCCGGAGGTCCCATCGGTCCTTCGCATGAAGCGAACAGGAACACCATTAAAAATATTGCTAACAGATTCTTCATAAATTTATTCTCTTAAATGTTTAGTATTTCTTGTGCGGTGCCCCGAACTCTTTGCATGTTACTTCATCGAGGTCTACCAGCCATATTTTTACGTTTTTCACAGCCGGGTCGGAATAACGGAATTCCTTGTTCGAATACTGTTTCATAATTATATCCAGCGCTTCCGTTTTCTTGTCGAAGTCTTCTTCAAACCGCACTTCGCCCCATGCGATAACGCTTTTGGAACGCATACGGTAACTGCAAGCCACCTCGGGATGCTGGAATACCAGATCATGGTCGGTGCTGAAGGTGATGCAAACCTTCGGGTTACGTTCCAGGATTGAGATACTTCGGCCTTCCTGCGCTGAATGTAAATGGATAACACCGTTCCGATAGCCAAAGTTCATGGGAATAACGTAAGGCGTACCATCCGTATCAGCCAGTCCGACGAAACAGACATCGCAACTGCGGATAATTTCCTCGATATGTTCTTTCTCTGTATGTACCAGTGTCTTCATTACTATTTTTAATTATGCTTTTGCAAACATAGTAAAAAAGTTCAACTTCTCGGACTTACTTCTGCGACTAATTCTTTCTTTTTTAAATATAAATGAGAATAACAGTCCCCCCAAGATCGTTCATGACTAAAAATTAGACTTCTTAATTGGCAAATAGCTAGAAAAAATTGAGCTATCCAACTGTCAAAGTGACTCATCTGTTACAGGTTCATTTGCCGTCTGCTTTAGCTGACGGTTTATAAGCAGGTTCTTTTTTGGCTTTAGCCACATTTCTCTCAGATAGAAAGCTTTAAGAAA
>NZ_QSDP01000060.1:0-38431 GCF_003463685.1 Parabacteroides sp. AM58-2XD | reverse complement strand
CATTTTGATGACGTCAGCAAAATGGTTTCGTGTGATATCCCCTGTTCAAATTTTGGAACAACAATATTCAATTTTCAACCACACTTCATTTGAGAAAAAGTCGGACATTTGCACCGGTTATTAGTTAAGGCAGTAAATATCAAAGAGTAACAAACTATTCTCACTTGAATATCACCCTATTGATGTTTTTTATTTTGGAACAATCCGGCTGCCGGGATTATAAATAAAATAAGTACGTAGAAATGAAGAAAAATTAATTACCAGATGCCTGGGTGGCATCGGGGTAGGGTTCTTATGCCTTGTTGCCAGCTCATGTAAAGAACAGCCGGCCATGATGGTGAACAATGAGTACAAAGTACTAAAAGTGTCTACAACCGACAAAACCCTGAGCAGTCTCTATTCTGCCACTATCCGCGGACGTCAGGACATCGACATCTATCCACAGGTTTCAGGTTTTATCACTCAATTATGTGTGGAAGAAGGACAGGCTGTACGCAAAGGACAGTTATTGTTTGTAATCGACCAGGTGCCTTATCAGGCGGCTTTGCAGACAGCCCAAGCCAATGTGGAAGCAGCAGAAGCAGCGTTAAGCACTGCAAAACTGACGTTAGACAGCAAAAAAGAATTACATGCACAAAATGTAGTCTCCGCTTTCGACCTACAGACTGCCGAAAACTCCTGGCTAAGTGCCAAGGCTCAACTGGCACAGATGAAAGCCCTGGAACTGAATGCCCGCAATAACCTGTCCTATACAGAGGTGAAAAGTCCGTCGAATGGAGTTGTCGGAACACTTCCCTATAGAGTAGGAGCACTGGTCAGTGCCAGTCTGCCTAAGCCGTTGACCACGGTTTCGGACAATTCGGACATGTATGTCTACTTCTCCCTGACGGAAAACCAACTGCTGGGACTTACCCGCCAGTACGGCTCCAAACAGAAAGCGCTGGAAATGATGCCGGAAGTGGAATTACAACTGAACGACAAATCCGTTTACCCCGTAAAAGGAAAAGTGGAGACTATCAGCGGTGTGATTGACCGTAGCACGGGAACCGTAAGCCTGCGTGCTGTGTTCCCGAATGAAGACGGCATACTTTACAGCGGCAACTCCGGTAACATCATCTTGTCTACCGAGAAATCCGGCAGTATTGTAATTCCGCAGACAGCGACTTTCGAGATACAGGACAAAGTATATGTCTATAAGGTGGTAGACGGCAAAGCAACTTCTGCCCAGGTAAATGTCACCCGTGTAAACGGCGGACAGGAATATATCGTGAACGATGGTTTGAAGCCGGGTGACGTGATTGTTGCCGAAGGCGTAGGTTTGCTGCGTGAAGGAACCCCGATTCAGGTTAAACAATAATTGAAAGAAGGAATATGAAATTAAGAACCTTTATAGAACGCCCGGTACTATCAGCCGTTATCTCTATCGTGATAGTATTCATGGGTATCATCGGATTGACGAGCCTGCCCGTCGAACAATATCCCGATATCGCACCGCCTACCGTCATGGTAAGCACCACTTATTTCGGAGCCAGCGCCGAAACACTTCAGAAAAGTGTTATCGCCCCGTTGGAGGAAGCCATCAACGGCGTTGAAGATATGACCTATATGACCTCTACTGCGACTAATGCCGGTACCGTCTCCATCATGGTCTATTTTAAGCAAGGTACTGATCCGGACATGGCCGCTGTGAATGTGCAGAACCGTGTGTCGAAAGCCAGCGGTCAGCTTCCCGCAGAAGTGAACCAGGTCGGTGTAACGACAACGAAGCGGCAAACCAGTATGTTACAGATATTTTCCATCTACAGTCCCGATGACTCATATGATGAGAACTTCCTTTCAAACTACCTGAGCATCAACCTTAAACCGGAAATCCTCCGTATTTCGGGTGTAGGAGAGTTGATGGTAATGGGAGGCGACTATAGCATGCGTGTCTGGATGAAACCGGACGTAATGGCACAATACAATCTGATCCCGGCCGATGTTACAGCCGTCCTGGCCGAACAGAATATCGAGTCGGCTACCGGTTCGTTCGGTGAAAACTCTAAAGAGGCTTACCAGTACACGATGAAGTACAAAGGACGTCTGATACAACCGGAAGAGTTCGGAGATATCGTGATCCGCTCATCGGAGGACGGCGAAGTGTTGAAACTGAAAGATATAGCCGAAATAGAACTCGGTCGCGAAAGCTACGCATATATCGGTGAGACATCAGGACATACCGGTATCTCCTGTATGATCTTCCAGACAGCCGGTTCGAATGCAACCGAGGTAAACAATAATATCGACGCCTTTCTGAACGAAGCGCGTAAGGACCTGCCCAAAGGGGTAGAGATCGTACAGATGATGAGTTCGAACGACTTCCTCTACGCTTCTATCAATGAAGTGGTGAAGACGCTGATCGAAGCGATTATCCTGGTTATCCTTGTTGTATACATATTTTTGCAGGATATCCGTTCGACGTTGATCCCGCTGGTTGGTATCATCGTATCGCTGGTCGGTACGTTTGCCTTTATGTCGATTGCCGGATTCAGTATCAACCTGATTACATTGTTTGCGCTCGTGCTGGTGATCGGTACGGTGGTGGACGACGCCATTGTCGTCGTCGAGGCGGTGCAGGCCCGATTCGACGTCGGGTATAAATCATCGTACATGGCAAGTATGGATGCCATGAACGGTATCAGCACCGCCATTATTTCTTCTTCACTGGTATTTATGGCTGTATTTATTCCGGTATCGTTCATGAGCGGTACTTCGGGTACGTTTTACACCCAGTTCGGTCTGACGATGGCGGTTGCCGTAGGTATTTCGCTATCAACGCATTGACGCTGAGTCCTGCTTTGTGCGCCCTGATCCTGAAACCGTATATCAATGAAGACGGTACGCAGAAAGAAAACTTTGCCGCCCGTTTCCGTAGAGCGTTCAATACGGCTTTCGATGCAATCATCACCAAATATAAAAAAGGTGTATTGTTCTTTATCAAACGGAAATGGCTTACATGGTCGTTACTGGCTTGCTCGATTGTCGTACTCGTTTTACTGATGAAGACGACTAAAACCAGTCTGGTACCTGACGAAGACCAGGGAGTACTGTTTGTCAATGTAACTACCGCAGCCGGCTATTCACTGGCTACAACCGATATCATCATGACGGATATCGAACAACGTATCAAAGATATTCCGCAGATAAAAGAATATAATAAGGTTTCCGGCTACGGACTGATCTCGGGACAGGGTAATTCGTTCGGTATGTTTATTCTGAAACTGAAACCGTGGGACGAACGTACCGCCAAAGAAGACCATGTGCAATCTGTCATCGGACAGGTGTACGGACGGACTGCCGATATAAAAGATGCCAATATCTTCGCCATGGCTCCGGGTATGATCCCGGGTTACGGTATGGGTAACGCATTGGAAATGTACATGCAGGACAAAAAGGGAGGCGATCTCACCGAGTTCTTCAATACCACCCAGCAATATCTGGCCGCCCTGCGCGAACGTCCGGAGATTGCGGCTGCTTATTCTACCTTCGCTATCAACTATCCGCAATGGGAGGTGACAGTAGACGCGGCGAAATGTAAACGTGCCGGCATTACACCGGATGCTGTTCTGAGTACCCTCTCGGGTTACTATGGCGGACAGTACGTTTCCAACTTCAACCGTTTCTCGAAGGTATATAAGGTTATGATTCAGGCTTCGCCGATCTACCGTCTGGACGACTCTTCGCTGGACAATACGTTTGTCCGTATGGCAAACGGTGAAATGTCCCCGTTGAGCCAGTTCGTAACGCTGACAAAGGTATACGGTGCAGAGTCGCTGAGCCGTTTCAATATGTACAATTCTATCAATGTGAATGCCATGCCTGCGGCAGGATATAGCTCCGGTGATGCGATCAATGCAGTAAAAGAAGTGGCATCAACCGCTCTTCCGAAAGGATATGGTTACGACTTTGCCGGTATCACCCGTGAGGAAAATCAACAGAGCGATACGACAACGGTAATCTTTATCATCTGTATCCTGATGATCTACCTGATCCTGAGTGCGCTTTACGAGAGCTTCCTGATCCCGTTTGCCGTGATCCTTTCAGTACCATTCGGCCTGATGGGTAGTTTCCTGTTTGCAAGAATGATGGGGTTGGAGAATAATATTTACCTGCAAACCGGTTTGATTATGCTAATCGGACTTCTGGCAAAGACGGCGATCTTATTAACCGAGTATGCAACCGAACGCCGTGCAGCCGGTATGAGCCTGACTTCGGCCGCCCTGTCTGCCGCCAAAGTTCGTCTGCGTCCGATTCTGATGACGGCGTTGACGATGGTATTCGGTCTGCTCCCGCTGGTTGTAGCGACCGGTGTAGGTGCAAACGGTAACAGTTCGTTGGGAACGGGTGCCGTCGGTGGTATGCTGATCGGAACGCTCGCCCTGCTGTTCGTCGTTCCTTCGCTGTTCATTGTATTCCAGTATTTGCAGGAGAAAGTACGCCCGATACAGTTCGAGCCGACACACGACTGGCAGATTCAGGAAGAAGTAGAAGAAGTAACTGCCGAGCGGAAAGAATATCTCGATAGTAAAAAGAAAGAAAAATAAGCAGATGAAAAATAATATCATTCTATTATCTGTCGCCACCCTCTCGCTACTGAGCGGGTGCGGCATCTACAAATCCTACCAACCGGAAACCTCCGTCCCTGACAACCTGTTCAGGGAGGAGGCGCCGGCTACGGATACGACAAGCATCGGCAATCTCGACTGGCGGGAACTTTTCACAGACCCTCAGTTGCAGGCACTGATTGAAAAAGGGTTGGAAAACAACACCGACTTCCGCACCGCCCACCTGCGGGTACAGGAGGCCGAAGCCGCCCTGATGACGTCGCGCCTGGCTTACCTGCCGGCTCTTAACCTGACTCCGCAGGGTACCATCAGCAGTTTCGACGGTTCGAAAGCCGCCAAAAGTTATCAGCTGGCAGCCTCAGCGAGTTGGGAAATAGATATATTCGGGAGACTGACAAACGCCAAAAGAAGTGCGCAGGCAGCTCTCGAACAAACCAAATCATACAAACAGGCCGTCCGGACACAGCTAATAGCCACTATAGCCAACTCCTACTACACTTTATTATTGCTCGACAAACAACTTGTCATCAGTGAACGGACGGCCTCTCTTTGGAAAGAGAATGTACAAGCCATGCAGGCATTGAAAAAGGCGGGACTGACAAACGAAGCCGCCGTCTCGCAGTCGGAAGCAAACTGCCTCAGCGTAGAAGCCTCCCTCCTGACCTTGCGCCAGCAGATTAATGAGATGGAGAACAGCCTTTCCAACCTGCTCGGAGAAGTACCGCAGCGAGTAGAACGGGGCAACCTGGACCGCCAGGAGTTTCCCGAGACATTGTCGACCGGCGTTCCGCTCGCCCTCCTGGGCAACCGTCCGGACGTACGGCAGGCAGAATACTCGCTGGCACAGGCGTTTTATACAACGAACGGGGCACGGAGCGCTTTCTATCCGAACATCAACCTGAGCGGTGTAGTCGGATGGACCAACAGCGGAGGAGGCATCATCGCGAATCCCGGCGGTTTGCTGTTGCAGGCTATCGGTTCGCTGACGCAGCCGTTATTCAACAAAGGCGCCAACATCGCCCAGCTGAAGATTGCGAAAGCGCAGCAGGAAGAAGCCTCACTGGCTTTCCAGCAAAGCATCCTGAATGCAGGTAGCGAAGTGAACAACGCCCTGACCCAGTGGCAGACGGCACGCGGACGCATCACACTGGCTGACCGGCAAATCGTTTCCCTGCAAAAGACCGTAAAAAGCACGCAGTTGCTGATGGACCACGGAAATATCACCTACCTGGAAGTGCTGACTGCCCAACAATCATTGTTGCAGGCCGAACTTTCCCAGGCGGCTGACCGCTTCGACGAAATACAAGGTGTCATCAACCTCTACCATGCTTTGGGAGGAGGGCAGGAAGAATAAAAATTCTAGCCTACCTAGACCTCCTTTCGAGGCAAGCTAGAAAGAGGCTTCCAGGCAAAATAGAAAGGAGGTTCTAGGTTAACAAGAAAGGTGCCGCATCTGCTAAAAGACCCGGCACCTTTTTTATCTCTTTCCGGCAGTACGGTCAGAGCCGGGCGGTTATATAATCGATAATATCGAGGCAGAGATTGGTTGTCAAATCATTCGTATCCAGATCAGGATTCAGCTCGACCAGGTCCATCGACTTTATCAGGTTCGTAGATAGCATATGTTCCACAAAATCTTTAAACTCGTCGGGGATCAGGCCTTCGCTGACCCGCGTTCCCGTTCCCGGAGCAAAGCGGGGGTCGATACTGTCCACATCGATACTGAAATGGACGTTGCGTATTTTCCTTTCCTTCAGTTTCCGTTTAATATCTTCCGCTACAAAGCCGATGCCTTTCAGATGGATCGTTTCCATCGTGTAGACACTTAAATGTTCCCGGTCTATCAGTGCCAACTCTCCTTCATCCAGGCTACGGGTACCCACCAGAAAGACATTCTGCGGATTCACCTTATTCCCTTGTCCGTATATATTGACAAGTTCCTCGCTACCCATGCCCATCAAAGCACTCAACGGCATACCGTGGATATTTCCGCTGGGAGAAGTTTCATTCGTATTGAGATCGCCGTGTGCATCCAGCCAGATGATACCGAAATCCTCAAAACTTTTTCCAACCCCGGAGGCACTGCCCAGTCCAAGTGAATGATCGCCGCCGATAACCAGCGGGAAAGCTCCTCCGCGTAGCGTATCATAGACCAGTTCCGCCAGGTTATTGTTCACCTCCACTATCGCATCGAGGTATTTCATACTCTTGCTCCGGGCAAACTTATCCGCTTCCGACACAAGCGGGACATAGAGGTTGCCCAAATCAAAGGCACGATGCCCATTCTTCCGGATAACCTGCATCAGTCCCCGTTCACGCAGATGGTTCGGGGCCCGTTCAACGCCTTCCCGGTCACAACCCAGGTTCAGAGGGACTCCTATTACGTTTATTTTCATATGATAATTTATTTCGATTATTATCAAAAGTGAATGAATGTAGCGTCGTTGGTAAGGGCGTTCGCGAACCGCCCTTACGGTGTCAATGTAAGCCTGTAAGGCTTTAACAAACCAGCCCAGGGTTCTAACCCTGGGTTTATGAAAACCCGCTCTTGTCTTTCCGCCCTGTAAGGGCGGGACAAGATAAATATCAACCATTTCCATCTTGTCGCACCCCTACAGGGTGCCTCAGAAAGAGAAGGATTCAAAGGAACCCAGGGTTAGAACCCTGGGCTGGTTTGTTACAGGCCTACAGCCTGAAGACACCGTCACTAACTGGCTCATCCTATAATTAGCAGATAGCTCAATTATTTTTAAATTGGCACATTGCCATATTGCCACATTATTCTTCTAAAACTGAGCAAACGTTTCCCGTATGATCCCTACCGCCTCCATCATCTGGTCGCGGGTAATGATCAGCGGTGGTGTGAAGCGGATGATATGATCGTGTGTCGGTTTGGCGATCAGGCCGTTCTCTTTCAGGGCGAGGCAGATATCCCAGGCTACCTTTCCACCGTGCGGTTCAGTGACTACGGCATTCAAAAGACCTTTTCCTCTCACCTTTTTAACCATCGGATTGTCAATCCTTTCCATCTCGCTCCGGAACAGTTCCCCCATTGCATAAGCATTCTCCGACAGCTTCTCATCCCTCACCACTTCGAGGGCGGCGATACCGACAGCGGCAGCCAGCGGGTTTCCGCCATACGTAGAGCCATGTTCGCCCGGCGCGATCGTCAGCATGATCTCATCATTGGCAAGGACGGCGGAAACAGGGGTTACACCGCCCGACAATGCCTTACCTAGGATCAGGATATCGGGATGGATGTTTTCATAATCGCAAGCCAGCAGTTTCCCGGTACGACCGATACCGGTCTGTATCTCATCTGCGATGAACAGGGCGTTATGTTGTTTACAGAGGTCGTAGCACCGGCGGAGATAACCGTCATCGGGAACAACTACGCCTGCCTCTCCCTGTATCGGCTCCAACAGGAAACCGACTACATCGGGATCTTGCAATGCTTCTGCCAATGCTTCTACATTATTATATTGTACTTTAATAAAACCCGGCGTGTATGGTCCGAAGTCTTCATAGGAACTCAGGTCGGTACTCATCGAGATGATTGTAATCGTCCGCCCGTGGAAGTTCTCGCTGCAAACAATAATCTTTGCTTTTTCGGGAGCGATACCCTTGATGCGGTATCCCCAACGGCGTGCCAGCTTCAGGGCGGTCTCGACCGCTTCTGCTCCGGTATTCATCGGTAACAGTTTGTCGTAGCCGAAGAACTTACAGGCAAACTCCATGTATTCACCCAATATATCAGCGTGAAATGCACGCGATACGAGTGTCAGCTTCTGCGCCTGTTCGGTTAATGCTTTAATGATTTTAGGATGGCAATGCCCCTGGCTCAGGGCGGAATAACCGGATAGGAAATCAAAATAACGTTTGCCTTCCACGTCCCACACAAATACGCCTTCTCCTTTCTCGAGAACGACAGGCAGGGGATGATAGTTGTGTGCACCAAACTTTCCCTCACGGATGATGTAATCTTCCGGTCTCATACTATTTCTGTTTTATTGTTTTTGTCAGACTGTAAGCGTTTCATACAGCCATTGAGCCAAAGGTAGTAATTTGAGTGACAGTATGTCACCGAAAGATATATGTTAAGAAACACACTACCCCCATAGAATCAAAAAGGTATTGCCACGATCATAGCAATACCTTTTTAACTTTATAGCGTTTTTTTACCGGAAGCCGAAATACAAATTATTGTACGGCAGCGGCACGATAGGAGTTTGGAAATTCCAGGTCTTATTATCGTCGAAGTCGAAGGGACTTTGCGTATCGGTGTAGGTCGATTTGAGTGCCAGTTCCTCTCCTGTACAACCACCGGACTTCGATTTGCCGGAACCGTCAACCAGGAAGAAAAGACCCTGGTTGGCAACGGCTGCACCACTCTTGAAAGGGTCCTGGTTGATCATGCCGATCGAAATGATACGGCGGGGTTTCACATCGTCCAGGCCGTCGAGCGCCGTGTCGCCTACACCGTAACCGGAGGCAGCACCGGCCGAGAAACAATTGTGCAGTTTCAGATGGTCACCCTGGAAAGCGATGATTCCGTAACCGTTTTTCCCGGCACTGATATCTCCGAAATTGCTGCACTGAGAGATTTCGATACAATTGTCCATGCGTTCGGTCAGGTTGCCAACCGTCGATACGGCCGCAGAACAAATAACCACAGCTGCGGTAGCGGCCCCACCAGAAACGACTGCCCCGGCAACAGCCAGGATACAACCGGCAACAGCGAGTGCTATTTCGCGGTTCTGCTCAATCTTAGCCACTTGTACACTAATATCTGCCAGGCGTTCGTGCACAGCATCGGCATAGAGATCATCTCCGTCTCCTTCCAGGCTCCGGGTGAAAGCCTGCGAGTTATCGTAAACCAACCCGGGCAATACCCCCGAACCAGCCAAAGGACCGTAATAGAGAGGCAGTGAACTGAAAACTTCACTATTCATCCGTGCAATCATTTCTTCGTTGCGCACATCGAGCTTCTGGTTATAGAGTTCGTCCCACATGCTTATATCCTGCATCAGCGGCGGGGTAGCGATAGCCTCAATCAAATCTTTGGCCGAAGCAGCAATCTTCACCACCTTCTTGGCTCCTTTGAAAAGAGCTTTCATACTGGACATTTCTTTTGGTGGAGTTTTCAAGGCTTTTATCAGCTTGTATTGCGTCTTTCCGGAGGAGATAACAACAGAAGCGATGTCGCGATTGGTGAACGACCGGGTTTCGCCGGCATGGGCAATGATCCCGGCTGTGAGATCGGTACCGCTTACCGGACCATAATTGGTGCAAAAGTTGATCATACCGGTCGTACCGCCAAGGGCGAGGATACCAGCCGCCATTCCTTTTGAAGCGGCAACAGAAGCCAGGTTAGAACTGTTGGTCAATATATAATAGGAGGCACGTCCCAGTAATCCTCCGGAAAAGTTTTGAGCATCGACCTTGCCATTGTTATAACTATTGTTGACTACGACAGTAGGCGTGTAACCAGCCAATCCACCGGCAAAAGTGCCTGTTGCCTCTACAGAAGCCCGGTTATAGCAATCGGTCATCATCATTTGTGCTTCGCCGGCGATACCACCGGAGTTGTCAGTTCCATAAACAGCTCCGTAATTGTGGGCAGAAGTAATGATAAGGTCGTTATAACTCCCGTCACTTTTACTGATTACGGTGCTGCCTACAATACCGCCCGTACCTTCATAACCGCTTATGCGGCCTTCATTCTGCACAACAGCAAGCGTAGAAGTACCCAGGCCGCCTGCAATGCCGCCGGTTCCGAGAGCCGCCGGATGGGTCGCGCTGACATCACCTTTATTCATACAGTTACTGATATTTGCAGTTTCAATACCACCGATCAGACCACCTGCACAACGGCTACCGGCTGCACTGACCAAGGTCAGGTTGACACAACTGTCCATAATGGCAGTGGCATTGACGGTTCCGCCACCGACCAGACCACCTATAAACGATCCGTCGGAACGGTTACCCACCGGCAACCCTTCATTCACACAACGGTGCATGACCAGGACGGCTTGCGCATCGACACCACCGACCAGACCACCGACAAAATTAATACCGTATACTTCGCTCGCAGTAGCGGATATTCTCCGTACGCGGCAATTATCCAGATAAGTCGGAGTTTCTATTTCCCCGGAAATGCCCAACACGGCACCGATCAGAGTTCCAGTCGAGTTGGCGCCTATCGACACAGGGTCTACCATCGTGACGTTGCGAAACGTGGCACCGCAGGCATAGCCGAACAGTCCCGTAGCACGTACCTCGCTTCCGACCTGCTGGTCTTTCGAGTCGAGGGTGCGGATGGCACAATAGGATATCGTGTGTCCTCCCCCGTCGTAACAACCTTTGAAAGGAAAGGCCTGCTGGTGAGCAATAGGACGGAAACCTTTGTTATAGGAGCCGACCATATTGATATCGGCGGTTTGCAAAAAGTATTTGCCTTCAAACGAATTTGTGCCGTCTTCAAGCAGTTTACGCATAACGTCAAAGCCTGTCGATGAAGCGATACGATAAGGATCGTCGACTGTACCGGTACCGAAATAGCCAGCCAGCTTGTCGAAAGTAGAAGGTGAAACGGCATTGGTTCGGGTGGAGACATCGAGCGCACAACCGACATTGGCTTCACTGAAAACTTCCTCACTGGTTTTGTGGATAATAGAAGCCAAAATGTAGCGGCCTATCCGAAGTTGTGAGTCGAGGTAGAACACCGATTTGCCGTTCTCGACCGAATGGGTAGCTTTGACTGCCAACGGGGTATTCCTGTTATAGATAAAGCGGCAGCTTATTTCACCTGTGGGTATTTCGCTGCTAAGGTCGGCAGCCAGTTCGACGCGCTGCTCCTGCCCGTAATCGTCGTCACCTCCAGGTACGGGTGTCTTATTATCGTCGTCTTTACAACCGGCCAACATCAGGAAGGATGTTACCAGCAAAGCCAGGAAAAGGCGGCTGAAACGGAGAGTATGTATTTTATGTATCTTCATATTGTCTATGTATATTAAATGTATTTATCGGGATAATGGATTGGGATAACCGGAAGCTATCTTATTATTCTTCAAAGTTGGAGCAGACTCCCCATCGGTTCCGAAAGCCCAGATGTCGGACGGGAAAGCGGAATAGGTAGCCTTTTGGCGCATCTGGGTGGCATTTTTCGATTCTGATCCGCTCTTTTTCATATCGCCGTCGGAGGCGGTATCGAGGTAATAGCAGTTCTGGCACTCCACGTTCTTATCGTCTTCACCGCCGATAATCCCCCAACCAGTAGATCCTACGTTATAGCAATTTTTGATCCGGAGGTCTTTTTTGCTTTTGTTCTCTTTCTGTCCGACAATACCGGCCAGGAGGGTCTTGCCCGATACCCAAGGCACTTCGCCCATGTTAAAGCAGTTCTCTACGGCTGCATGTTCGAATACACGCCCGAGGATACCGCCTACTGCACTGTTGGCATCGATCTTACCGGCATTGAAACATTGGTCGATATAGACGTTTTCTTCCTGCTGTCCCAAAATACCGCCTGCCGCGGAGACGTTTCGTCCGGATATATTGGCGTAATTGGCACAATTGGCGATCCGGATCTCATACCCTGGTTCGCTACGCAGTCCGACGATACCGCCGAAGCCGTCCACATTGCTGGTTGCCGTAGAGGTGAGGCTGACAAAATTTTTACAGTTCTCGATCAGGATACTCTTGTTATTCTTGTTTTCCACCCGTCCGACAATGCCGCCGACAGCTCCACCAGTAGCGGAAATACTACCGGTCAACTGAGTTATTCCGCTGAGTTTGATTTGACCGACATCGTCCTTATTGGTTTCCGCACGTAGATAACCGATCGCTCCGCCTGTACTGGTAGGGCATGAGGAGGTAATTACTATTTTACATATATTCGTGCCGTTGATAACCTGGGTTACCCCGGCTGTATTACGCATATATATAGCCACATATACCACCGACAAAGCCACGTTCACCACTTAAACCTGGTTTGGCATATATGTTTGCATAAACAGCAGGTTGTTTGTTTATAACGTATGATGTAGAACCGAGATCCGCTTCAATCCTTCCTACTATACCGCCTATATAAGAATCACCTTCTATTTTCATAGATCCTCCTTCCTGGCTGACACGACTGTCCGTACCAAAGCGAAGCGGACTGCTACTACGTCCGACCAGACCGCCGAGGTAAAAACCTGTAGCTTTTATCGATCCGTCATTGATCATGTTGATTTCACATTGGCTATCCATTTTATCCACATAACCGATAACACCTCCTACTTTCGTGGCGCCAACGATAGTAGCCTCGTTAGTCCAGGTGCCTTTACAGGTGAGAGCGACTCCCCTGCCCACAATTCCGCCGCATTCGCCTCCTTTCGAATTGATAGGTCCACGGTTGGTGAAAATGGCATCCGCATTCATATTTTCCAGCTGACCGGCTACTCCGCCAACATAGTTATTAGCATTGAGATGAGCGTAAGAGATGAAAGAAGCCGACACCCTGGCTTCCAGAGATTTACTCAACCCGACCAATCCACCTACATAGTCGTTTCCCGTCAGGGTAGCAGTTGTACCCGACTCTCGCAGGAACATATTCTCTCCCGACAGTAAGGGAACCGGTACCGGCAAATCCACCAACATAATTAGTACCTGTGATACTGATAGAGAACGGGCTTACCCTCGGTTGTTCTAAAAAGATTTCCCAGGGAAAAGCATACGAATTGTAGCTAAGCGTAGCTCCGACCTGACAACCGGTAAAGGAGCCACTGGCCTCTCCTGTGATTCCTCCCGTATAATTATACCCTTGTATGGAACCGCCTACGTAACAGTTGGTAAACGAGCCTCCGGCTCCGGTAATACCTCCCACCTTACTGCCTTTGGCGGCTGTAACCATTCCGGTCAGGACACAGTTCTTTATGTCGGAAGAAGTGGTTTTGCCAATCAATCCACCTACGTATTCAGCGGATTTATCGGATTTCACACTTACGGTAAGGCTGGAAACACAATTGGCAATCGAGGCATCGCCTGCTCCTATCAATCCGCCTATATTTGAAGTTCCGTTTACAAAGCCTGCCAAACTGATATTTTCTAACCGGGCTCCCGCTTCCGAATAACAGGCTACCGCTCCGATATAATCTTTTCCTATCAGCGCGACGGAGGTAAATTTGAGATCATGCAAATAAGCCTGAGCGCCAAGTTTATAAAATAGTCCGGCATAATCTTCCGTTGAACTGCTGGAGAGTAAGTCTATTGCATTGCCATTACCGTCCAGTATGCCGTTAAAGGAAGTGGGACCTCCGTTGATATTATGTCTTCCGGCAGGTTCCCAGCCTTTGTCGGTGGTAATTTCGGGCATTTGAAAATTGATATTCGCTGTCAGTTCGAAATATTGCCCGCTCAAATCATTGCCGATAGTCAATCCGTTACATATAATATCATAAAAATTCTTTCCGCAGGCAATGGCGACAGGGTCTGCCGCACTTCCCGCCCCTATACGGTCGGTCTCCAGGTTGAAGCTCGAACGGAAAGCGATGTTGTCCGGATTTTCAACCGACAGGCGGGCCCCCAGGTAAACCGTATCCTGTACGGCTGCATCCGAATCTACCTCACCCGCTTTCACAGCCAGGTCTTTCTTTGGGAAAGTAATATAATTCAAATGGTACATCTGATGGGGCAGTTCACTCAATATCGGGTCTTCCGCATCAATGATTAACGAGTCTGCCGTCGCAGAAAGGAACGTGTTGACAGGATAAGTGATCCGGTCGTCTACCCCTTTCATATGAATACGGCAATTGATTTTAGAAAATAGTACTTCAAGCCGTCCCAGACGGGGCAATTTTACAGAAAGTTGGCGTATTCCAAACTCCTGCCCGGGAATACTATTCTCCGGAGGAACAGCTATTTCTTCTTTATCGTCACTGCAAGCCAGGAAGATAGCCTGAAAAAGGAATAACACCAAAGCTGCAAAAATTGGTTTGAAAGTGTTCATAAGCATTCACATTATTAAGTTTAACTGATATATTTCATAATCGCATTTTAACGAACAAATTGATAGGCATACAAAGAAATCACCGTTCACCATATCTCGCAGAACGAAGTGTTCAAACCTTATCTTCAGATGAGTAAAAGTATGTAAAGAAGTAGGATAATCCTCGAAACACCGATAGACAAAAGAATAGACAATTGCATAAGACAAAAGGGAGAGGCGGATAAACAAAGGATGAAAAAAAGACTCCTTACATGAATTGTAGCATATTACACAAAAAAGGGATGACAAAGGTCATCCCTTTTTTCATGTTTGGCGTAAAAAATATATATAGTCTTGAGAATTAAATGCGTATTATTTATCGACAGTTTTAAGGCTTACCGGCTTAAACAAGAACATGAATAAAAACAGCAATACCGCCGTGCAAGCCGAAGAAATCAGGAACAAAACCGGCCAGTCACATTTGTCGCCGTCACGGAACTGACCGATCAACCATCCGTTCCACAAAGTTCCTATCAGGAAGCCGATCCCCCATACCAGGAAGAAAAGTAATCCCTGCGCCTGTGCCTTCATCTCCTTCGGTGCCACATTATCGGTATAGACCTGTCCGCCGACATAGAATAATCCGAAAATCAAACCGTGCACAATGATACCGATATAATAGAACCATTGCTGCCCTGTTTCCGCCCCAAAGAAAAAGGCCCCGTAACGAACCAGCATAGCAGCCATACCAAATATCAATGTATTCTTAATACCCGATTTTACCAGAATAGTCGTGGTAATTATCAGGAAAAACATCTCTGCCAATTGCCCGAAGTTCATCGTCACTGTGATATTTCGTACCTGTTCGTCCGCCAGAATCATGGAACCGTATACATGGTAAAGCGTAAACGGAATGATCGACAAGAATGTAAGAATCATAAACACACGGTAATTCTTATCTTTCATCAAAGAAAAAGCGGAGAATCCTGTAATATCCTTCACCGATATCTTTGTACTCTTTGCCACCGACGGAGGAGTATGCGGAAGTGTCAGGTTGGCAAAAGCAGCAATGAAACAGACACCCGCTCCGCAATACATCGGCAGGTTCGTATCATCGAACGCTTCCATCCCCAACAGATGAATAGCTACCAGGCTGAAAATCCCCGAAGCTACCCATCCGACCGAACCGAACATACGTATACGCGGGAACTGCTCGGAAGGAGCGTGGCTCATCGCAATCGTACTTGTCAGACTCTGTGTCGGCATGTGACAAAGCATTGCCATTACAACAAAGAACATGAGAGGAGGAAAATCCTGCTGCTGAGCAGCCAGCAGCAGGAAAACTCCCGTTAAAATATTCAAAACTGCCAAAATCTTCTCTGCGGCAAAATAGCGGTCGGCAATTGCTCCGATAAACGAAGAGGCCATTGCACCGATAGCCATTGCACTTAATACTAAAGAAACCTGATACACTTCCAGCTTGAGCGTGTGAGACAAATAAGCCGCCAGCGGCACCCACCAGACAGCACTCAGCATGTACTGCAAAAACATCATCAGACAAAGCTGAATCTTTGTTCCTATTCCTGTATTAAAATGTAGTGTACTCATGATAGTAATATAAAAAGGTTTCTTGTTGTGTTTTCCAATCGTTGCTCAAAAGTACTCCCTATCAAAAGAAAAGTCTGTTTGTTCCGGTTGCATTAATTCCTCTATTTATCTCATTCTGTGCTATTCTTACCCGGTATGATACGATTTTTGAAATCCGTGATACAATAAATGAAAACTGGTAATACAATTTTGCATATCTTGCAGTGTCAAACAACAAACTTATATATGAGCTATCTGAAGTTGATCTTATCTATACTTTTCCTGTCTTGTTCCTGCTGGCTTTTTGCAGAAGAAAGCAATTACCTTTTCCGGCATTACCAGGTGGAAAACGGGTTAAGCGATAATATGGTGACCTGTTGCGTACAGGATAAAAGCGGCTATATATGGATCGGGACCCGTGACGGTCTGAACCGTTTCGACGGCTATACATTTAAAGTATTCCGGAATGACCCGGACGTCCCGGAATCGCTCGGCAACAACTGGATCACACATCTGGACTGCGACCGTGACGGTAATTTATGGGTGGGTACTTTCCGGGCTATACCAGTACAATGAGACCAAAGAATCATTTCTGCATGTTCCTTTCACAAAAAACAAAGGGATCGACCTATTCCGGTTTGATAAAAACAATCAGCTGTGGTTGCTCATGGACGGAACACTGATACAATATAATGTATCCGATGGACAGTTTCATATCTTTGCCGGTAATAACGGACAAACCTATACTTCCTTTTGTATCATGGCAGACAATTCCCTCTGGCTGGGTGATTCGGAAGGCTTTATCTCCCTGTTGAATCCGGAAGACGGCAGTCTGGAATCGCACAACCTGTTTGCCCATTCACCAGCCACTACCTCCCGGAAGTTATCCATGTTATCCCCCTCCCCTTCTTCTGCCAACATTTATGTGGCATTTGAGCATGATGACGTGAAAATATTCAATGTTCTTTCAAAAACCTATCAGGACCTGAATATCCAGGAAAAAAATCAATTGACTATCCTGATCAACTGTTTCCTTGAAAAAAACCAGAAAGAACTCTGGATCGGAACCGACTCGGGCCTGTTCATCTATGACCTGGACCTCGGAACCTGCAAACGTATCAGGCAGGACCCGTTAGACCCCTATGCACTATCCAGCCATTTTGTCTCAGCCTTGTTTAAAGATCGCGAAGACGGAGTCTGGATATGCTTCCACCAAAACGGAGTGAACTACTACTCTCCCTTCCGTCCTTTCAATGTATATTATCCCTGGAACGAAACACATTCGCTGAAAGGAGAAGTAATACGCGACATTTGTACAGACATCTACGGGAATATCTGGGTAGGGACAGAAGACGCCGGCATCAATTGCCTGGAAAAGAAAACCGGGACTTTCACCAACTACCAGCCTGTCCCCGGCATGAAAAGTCTTTCACACACCAATATCCGGGGGTTGGCGGCCTCCGGGGATAACCTGTGGGTAGGCCATGTGATACATGGCATCGACCTGATGGATATACGGACCCGGAAAGTAATCAAACACTACGACCTGCTGAAAGATGCACAAACGGTAAAGAACAGTACCGTCAAATGTATCAAGGTCCTGCGTGAGGGAGAAGTACTGGTCGGAACGGAAGACGGCATTTTTCGCTATGACTACCTGAACGACCGCTTTGTTTATGCTACCCAATTCCCGCCATTCGCCGTCAACTGCCTGTATGAGGACCGGGTCGGAAAGATATGGCTCGGCATGTTCAACCGCAGCTATTATTTCAATACGATCAGCAATAGCGGTATGTATCTCCAATATGATAAACTGAACACCCAGCGCCACAATTCAGTAAACGATGCTTGTGAAGACAAATCCGGCAATATGTGGTTTGCCACGGTGGAAGGAGTGATCAAGTATGACTTTCAAACCGGCGAATCATTACATTATACGGTGAAAAACGGCATGCGAGTAACGTTGCTTTCCGTATTCTCCCCGATGATAATAATTATATTTGGATCAGTACCGCAAACGGGCTGGTTCGCCTTAATACACAGACCGAAGAAATCACGACCTACACGGAAGCACACGGCCTCGTTACTCGGCAGTTCAATTATAATTCAGCTTTCAAAGATGAAGACGGCACCCTTTATTTTGGTACAGTGAAAGGGTTTATACACTTTAGACCGGCAGATGTACGTCCGGCAGGCGAAAAGATGGATGTCCATATCAGTTCCCTGGATATACAGAACGGAGCGGGCGGAAGGAAAGTTATCAACAGTTCAGCCGTATCGGAGGTCAAAAGCATTACACTGAATCATAAAGAATCGTCTTTCAATATCAATTTCTCTGCACTCAACTTCATTGCTCCCGGTTCGGTACAATATGCTTACCGGATGGTTAACCTCGACAGGGATTGGATTTCACTCGGAGAACGTAACATCGTTTACTTCACCGACCTGCATCCGGGCAGCTATACATTTGAAGTAAAAGCAGCCAATCTTGCCAACAGCTGGGGGGATGATATTACCCGACTGCATATCACGGTACTCCCTCCCTGGTGGACATCCACTACAGCCTATGTAATTTATGCTTTCTTCTTCCTGGTAATGATTGTTTACCTGATCTTCTCCTGGCAAAAGAAAGAAAGAAGGAATATGGCATACAACATGCAGATATTTGAAAGCAAAAAAGAGAAAGAACTTTACCAGGCAAAGATCGACTTCTTTATCAACATCGCACATGAGATCCGCACGCCGCTCACGCTGATCAAGAATCCGCTGGAGCGTCTGCTGAAATCGGACAAGATCGGAGAAAAAGAAAATAACTCACTGATACTGATGGATAAAAATGTATCCCGCCTGTTATCACTCGTCAACCAGTTGCTGGATTTCCGGAAAACAGAGATCGAAGGTTATCGTCTAAACTTCGTCCGCACGGAAGTCGTTTCACTCCTTTCCGAGACCGCCAAACGCTTTCAGGATATAGCCACGGAGAATAATCTCCTGTTAAATCTGGATCTGTCTGTACAGGAACTATATGTTTTTGTTGACCGCGAAGCTCTCACCAAGATAATGAGCAACCTGTTTTCGAATGCCGTTAAGTATGCAGCCAAGAGCATCGTGGTGCGCTTGCATCTATCTTCCGATTACGAATCATTCATGATCGACTTTATCAACGACGGGATTCCCGTTCCTATCGATATGAGGGATAAAATATTCGAACCTTTCTACCGTATCAAAGGAAATGAAGACAAGCCAGGGACCGGTCTGGGATTACCATTAGCTCGCTCGCTAGCCGAAATGCATCATGGAATACTTGAATTGGTGGACTTCCAGAACAACCAGACAATGTTCCGTATCACCCTGCCGGTAAAACAAACCGGAGCAGTAAAGACTACAGAAGAGGAATCTCAGCCACAGACTTCCCTTCCTAAAATAACTTATACCTGCGAAGAGGGGCGTCCGACCGTCCTGATCGTTGAAGACAATAAGGAAATGAGTGCTTTCATCGCAGACGAGGTCAATGAGAACTATAATGTATTGGTGGCCGGTAATGGCTCCGAGGCATTGGACTGGTTGAAAAAACAAAGTGTACAACTTATTATAAGCGATGTCATGATGCCGGTAATGGATGGCTTCGCCCTCCTCCAACACGTAAAAGCGGATATTGAATTCAGCCATATCCCGATCATTTTATTGACAGCAAAGAATACCATGCAGTCACGCCTGGAAGGGTTGGAACTCGGAGCAGATGCTTATATAGACAAACCGTTTTCCACCAGCTTGCTGATGGCACAAATTTCAAATCTGTTATCAAACCGGGACAATATCCGTAAGTTCTATTTCAACTCACCGATCGCCAACATGAAATCAATGGCTTACACTAAAGCAGACGAAGGTTTCCTTGAAAAGTTGAACGAGATCATCAACGAACATATTGGTAATCCGGACCTGGATGTAAACATGATCGCCGACCTGATGCACCTGAGCCGCCCGACACTGTACCGTAAAATTCGTGCCATATCAGATCTTACCCCCAATGAACTGATTAAAATCAGCCGTTTAAAGAAAGCAGCCGAACTATTGCTACAGGGAAATATGAAGATATATGAGATATCGGATGCAGTAGGGTTCAGTTCACAATCTTATTTCTGGTCTGCATTTATCAAACAGTTTGGAGTTAGTCCGTCAAAATATGCAAAAGAAAACAGGTAAAAATACATACACCCTGTTGCACGGTAAAAGAAAATAAGATCATTGACAATCAACGTATACCAGGCAAATAGGACACAAAAGGACAAAAAGGACACCGCCACATTTTCAGAAAGCAAGCCTTCACAAAGCGTTGCCCATGCCGCAGGCTCTCTTTTGCCGTCTGCTTCAGCTGACGGTTTTTAAAACTAAAGGCAAAGCCTTTTCCTCTGTGGGTTTTTAACCCCTTTAAAAGATAAAAAGTATCTATTATCCTATTCAATTAAAGATTATTCCTTATATTTACGATTCACTAAAATACACTTAACTATGTCCTATTTATCACTTATCATTCATTGCGTTTGGAGCACTAAAAATAGAGCTCCTTTATTAAAAAATTCACATTACCGGTATGAATTATACTCTCATATCCGCAAATATTCAAAATCAAAAGGCATTCTAATCGATCATATTGGAGGTTTCACCGACCATATGCATCTTCTACTTTTTCTGAAATCAAATCAATCTGTCGGAGAGATAGAGAGGTTGATAAAAGGTGAATCATCTCACTGGTATTCTCAGATGAAATATGGACCATTACAATGGCAAGATGATTATTTTGCAGTTTCGGTAAGTCCGGATAGACTGAACACTGTCCGACAATATATCAGAAAACAAGAAGAACATCACAAGAAGTATAGTTTTGAGGAAGAATATGAATCTTTCGTGAGTATGCTTCATAAAAACAACTTGTAATTATTTTTATATTGAATAAGAAATAAAAGGGGTTGAAACCCACAGAGGAAAAGGCTTTGCCTTTAATCTTTAAAACCGTCAGCTGAAGCAGACGGCAAAAGAGAGCCTGCGGCATGGACAACGCTTTTTGAAACTTCACTTTCTGAAAATGTGGGGGTGTCCTTTTTGTCCTTTTCTGTCCTTTTCTTTTTATATTGGCTGATTTACAGCTATTTACTCTATAGCCTACCATGCAATAGGGTATAGGGTAGCGAGGGGCGGAATATAGGGTATTCAACCATACCCTATAGAGAAAAACAGGGTATGACTCCCTAAACAAAACTCGCTTATAAACAACAAAAGGCATCCTTTCCGGGACACCTTTTGCTATTCATATTTTTATATGGATTTCTTTCTATCTTATTCCTGATTTGCCAGGTGATTCTTCAACGGGTTGGTATACATTTCCAGAATCTTTGTACGCAGGAAGGCTTCATCCTTGTTTGCCAATACAATTTTATCCAACTGTCCCTGCAAATATTCTTCAAAGTGTTTTTTGTCTATTAAACCGTAGTTACTACTGAAACGCTTTGTACCTGTCAACATATCGTATGCTACGTAATTACAAGGATAGAAACGGTAATGTTTATAGATTTCCTTGTCTATGATGTTTGCAATAGCAGCGATCAGTTCATTCTTTTCCATATCCTTATCCAAAGCTGCTAGCTGATCATTGATAGGCTGTGTCAATGTAAAATGAACGCGGCCCTTATTGTTCAGGATACCTGTTTCCATACTCAACAGGTCGTCACGCTGACTTTTCACATAATTAGGATCATCGCGTTTCATCTGGAACTCTTTCGCTTTCAAGAAATCACACGGATCATACTCATAAGAAATAGCTACCGGAAAGATATTCAGGTCCATGATATTCGATACGACATCCTTGTCACCGCTCATGTTCAGCATTTTCAACACACTACCCTGTGTACGGTCGTTCGAATCCTTGGCACGGCCTTCACGCTGTGCAATCCAGATCGATTCTTTCGTTTCGTTGATCGTATGACGGATATAAGCAGACAATGTACGGCTTACATCCAGCATCTGACGTACGGAAACACCACGTTTCACGATAAAACTGTTGTTCAGACGAACTAAAGTTTCTATCCAGGGACGGATCATCAGATTATCACCGATGGCCACCTGTGTCATACCATAACCTACATCATACAACATGACATTCAGGAAGGAAGCATCCAATACAATATCCCGATGATTGGAAATAAACGTACAAGGCTTTTTATCCTTCGGCAGACGGCTTCGTCCGGAGATCGTCAGCGAGAAAGTTGTCTTGTTAGCCACCATCATCACTGCCTCATAAGCCAGCTTCGATTTAAAATCTTCTTTCGTCTTGAAAGAACGCATTGTTTCGGAAAACTCTTTCCAGTTTACATCCGGTTTGATGTACCGGAAGGCCCGCTCGAAATCTTCGTTGGTTACCAATGCCTCGATTGCATCCTTCACCTCGTCGTTGTTCAGCGGACGAATGTCGTCAAAATTATAGGAAACTTCTGTATCCATATCGTTTAATTTTATTTACCTACCTTTTGCAGTTCGTTCTCAATAATGTCAGTCATGACATCTTTGATATCCAATCCGGCAGCCCGAACCTGCTGCGGAATAAAGCTGGTAGCTGTCATACCCGGTGTTGTATTTACTTCGAGCATTTTCGGTTCACCGTCTGCCTCAATAATAAAATCCACCCGGATAAGCCCTTTGGCGCCCAGTATATCGTAAATCTTTGATGCTTCGCGTTGTACCTTCTCCGTCAGTTCGGGAGAAATACGGGCCGGAGTGATCTCGTCAGACTCCCCGTTGTACTTGGCGTTAAAATCAAAGAACTCATTCTTTGTAACTACTTCGGTAAGCGGAAAAACTACTTCTTTCCGCGCTGTTCCCGAGCCACAACCTACCTTATAACAACCGCAGGTCACTTCTGTCCCGGAAATAAAACTCTCCAGCATGACCTCATTTCCTTCGGCAAAAGCCTTAGCTATAGCCGGTTGTAATTGTGAAGCATCCTTCACCTTTGTAACACCGAAGCTGCTTCCCCCGTCGTTGGGTTTCACAAATATCGGCAATCCCAAACGGCTCACAGCCTCTTCGTCCGTAACTGTCTGTCCTCTGAACAAACGGATGGAATCAGAGACTCTGATGCCAAAGCTACGCAAATAATTATTACAAACAAACTTATTAAAGGTCAGAGCGCTCACCAACTGACTGCATGAAGAATAAGGCATGCCTATCAAATCGAAATATCCCTGCAACCGTCCGTCTTCACCCGGAGTACCATGAATAGTGATGTAAGCAAAGTCGAAATGCTTTACTTCGCCATTCTCACGGAAACTAAAATCATTTTTGTCTATTGGTGTATGTTCCCCTCCAGGAAGTTTTACCGTCCATTCGCCCTTCTTAACGATGGCAATATATAAATTATATTTGTCTTTATCAATAAAAGAGTAGATTCCTTCTGCACTTTTTAATGAAACAACAATTTCAGAGGAGTCTCCTCCGGCTACAATAGCAATGTTCTTTTTCATTTTTATATCTCTTTAGTATTTGCATATACCCGCCACTTTTCTATCAATTGTGTCATATCGGCCGGAATTTCGGAATCAAAAAACATTTCCTCGCCGGTAGTAGGATGCACAAACCCCAACGTCTTGGCATGGAGTGCCTGCCGGGGACAGATAGCAAAGCAGTTCTGTACGAACTGTTTATATCTTGTAAAAGTCGTTCCTTTCAGTATTTCATTTCCACCATAACGTTCATCGTTGAAAAGCGTATGCCCGATATATTTCATATGCACACGGATCTGATGCGTACGTCCCGTCTCCAGGCGGCATTTCACCAATGTCACATATCCCAGGCGTTCCAACACGGAGTAATGGGTAACAGCTGTCTTTCCCTGATCTCCTTCAGGAAATACCGTCATCTGCATCCGGTCGCGCGGGTCGCGTCCGATATTACCTTCGATACGGCCTTCATCGTCTTTCACGATGCCCCATACCAGGGCACGGTATTCGCGTTTAGTCGTCTTATTGAAAAACTGCATACTGAGATGCGCCTTTGCCTCCGGTTTCTTGGCTATAAGCAACAAGCCGGAAGTATCTTTATCGATACGATGGACGAGTCCCAGTGCCGGGTCATTCGGGTCGTAGGTCGGATCATCTTTCAGATACCATGCCAAGGCATTCACCAGCGTACCGGTGTAATTGCCGTGTCCCGGATGCACAACCAGGCCTGCCGGTTTGTCCACCACCATCAGATCGTCGTCTTCGTATACTATTTTAATAGGAATATTCTCGGGAATGATTTCCAGTTCCCGACGGGGACGTGTCATAACGATTGTCACGACATCCTCCGGTTTCACCCGGTAATTACTTTTTACCGGCTTGCCGTTTGCCAGGATACAACCGGCATCGGCAGCCAACTGTATCCGGTTACGGGTGGCACCCATCATCCGGTCTACCAGGAATTTATCTACCCGCAACAAGGATTGCCCGCGATCGGCAACGAAGCGGAAATGTTCATACAGTTGGGGAGTACCCTCCTCGTTCTGTTCTAACAGGTCATCAACCTGTTCATCATCCATTTCGTCGAAAAATTCATCCATAGCTAAAACCAGTTTTCTTCTTCACTATCCAATGATTCGATGGGCATTGTCGACAGGGAGTCGATCGACAAAGAGTCGGGAAGCATCTCGGCTTCACCGCTGCTCACCTTCAGCACCAGCGGTGCCGTAAGCGGAACATGCTCACCTTTTGCCAACGCCCGTCCACGCAGATCGACAGAAACTGCCAGATCCTTGAAGTCACCCGGAACATACTCGATCTCCACATTTTCAAACCCGCGGGCTTTTAAAAGCGCATACGCCTGACGGAATGACAAGTCTTCCACTTCCGGGATTGTTGCCATCTGCGAGGTCAAAGCATTCACGGTGATAAAAACGATACGTCCTTCTTTCACCTTCGAGCCGGCCAATGGAGACAGTTCGACGATTGCTCCCGGTTCCACGTCTTTAGAAAATACCGAGTCGATCACATTATAACGCAGATTGTTATTTTTGAAGAATTCAGCGGCTTCTTCTATCTTCAGTCCCTTCACATCCGGAACTACAACGGCCTCATTATGCCGTGTATAATGATCCAGCCATTTCAAAGCGCCATAGATCAGACCACTGGTCACGACCACTGCCAGCAGCAGGTTCAAGACGTACGGATTCTTTATCAGTTTAACAAAAAAGTTATTCATCTCTGTTTGTTTTTGTAGGCGAGATCAAAAATAGAAAACAAAGCCGTTAAAACAAAGAAAGTAAAGGCTTTTTAGCAAAAACCTCTACTTTCTTATAATAATTTCTTCTAACGGAGATTATCCGTTATATTCGTCAGATACAGTTAATTTAGCTCTTCCTTTAGCACGACGAGATGCTAATACTCTGCGGCCATTAGCAGTAGCCATTCTAGAACGGAAGCCATGCTTGTTCTTTCTTTTTCTGTTGGAAGGTTGGAATGTTCTTTTCATCTTTCTATATATTTATTTATTATTATCTTACATATCAATTCGGGCTGCAAAGATAGAGGCTTTTTTTAATAAACAAAGAGTTAGCTGTTTTTTTCAAATTGATTTGACTATTTTTGCAAAAGAAAAACAAATCATCCACTGCTCAATAATCAATTAATAAACTGATATGTAGATATTAAAAAATCCCTCCTTTGTACATATTATCAAAATTATGTTGTCCTTCAAACTTCTTGGCTTCCTCTCCTTCCGGATTCAGTTCGATTGATTTTTTCAGGTCTTCGAAAGCACCTTCTTTATCGCCTTTCTGGTTTTTGGCGCGTCCGCGTTCGGCATAAGCCTTGGCAAAGTCAGGCTTTATTTCAATGGCCTCATCGAAAAAGACAATAGCTTCGTCTAACAAGTTTTTAGTGATCAGCAGCGAACCTTTCAGTATACAGGCATCTTCATTGAACGGGTTCAGGTCGAGCGCCTGCTGGTAATCATCGGTGGCAGCATCCAAATCACCCAGCGATTCGTGTATTTTACCTCTTACCAGATATGTTGTTTCTTCTTCCGGAGCCAATGAGATCGCTTTCTCGATATCGGGCAAAGCCTCCTGTCCCTGTTTCATGGCAAGCAGCACCTCTGCACGAAGCAGATAAGCATCCGTGAAATCATCTTTCAGGGCAATGGCTTTCGTCAGGTCGGCAATGGCTCCCAACTGGTCGCCGGTTGTTCTTTTGGCTTTTGCCATCAGGAACCAGGCTAGATGGTTCGACTCATCCAGTTCGATCACTCGCAGGCAGTCGGCAATGACCTCGGCTTCCTTATCCAGCATAAAGAGCACGCTGACCCTTGTCAACAACGTCTGGATATGCTCCGGCTCCATTTCCACCATACGGTTCAATGTTTCCAAAGCCTTTTCCGTCTGGTTTGCCATTGAATAGGCCGATACCAGATGGTTCATTGTTTCAAAATCTTCCTGTATATTCAAGGCTTCCGTAAAGCATTTGATAGCATAGGCCACCTGGCCGATTTTTTGCGCACGGATACCGTCATATTTTAATATGTCGAAGTTTTTCTGATCGTTTTTAGCTTTTCCTTCTGCCGTATCCTCACTTTTGGAAGAAGAAAACAAAGATGTAAAGAAATTCCCCATGGTTATATGTTTATGTTCGAGGGGACAAATATACCGATTATTTTGAATTTGCCATATGTAACAAGATATCATAAACCATATAAAAACAGATTTATTTTAAAACAACAATCTACACATATCAGAATGTCATTTCAACCTACTTTTAGAGAAGCTGTACAGCCATCAATCAAGACCTGTTGTTGTTCATTTACTTGTCAGCGATTCAGCCAATAACACCGAGCCATACCTGGACTCACAAATACAACATTATGAAATCTATAAAGAACTAAACCACGCAACGAGTCACAGATTATTCAAACGCACTATCAATATATCTTTTCATCCACAACCATTATTTCCCTTGTTACAGAAAATAAAAATGTTTTTCAACATGCTTTTTGGGGAGAAAAAAACTTCAAAAAGAAGCCAACTCAACACTTATTAACACAAATCTCGGTTTAAACGAATTACCTATCATTTAAAATGAGAAAAAATTCGTTTTAAACGAGTAGGTAATTTCTTTTAAACGAATCATAAAAGATGTATTCGTAGACCATACTGTTAAATATTGTATCCGAAAACATTCCAGAGCATCGGTTTGAAAGAATATACGCGCCACAAAAATCCGACTGATAGAATCTTTTTGTTCAAGGATAACTCCATATTGATTCATTTTGTCAAACCCATCATTTCAAACAATTGCACATAAAAGTGTACATGTTATCTTTTCTTTGCCTCATACGCTCTGATTCTTTCCTCACAGCATTATTCCGTAATATCCCGGAATAATTCGACTTTAGAAAAAAATTGAGCTATCTGCTAATTATAGGATGAGCCAGTTAGCGACGGTGTCTTCAGGCTGTAGGCCTGTAACAAACTAGCCCGGGGTTCTAACCCCGGGTTCCCTTGAATCCTTCTCTTTCTGAGGCACCCTGTAGGGGTGCGACAAGACGAAAAGAGTTGATATTTAGCTTGTCCCGCCCTTACAGGGCGGAAAGGCAGGAGCGAGTTTTCATAAACCCAGGGTTAGAACCCTGGGCTGGTTTGTTAAAGCCTTACAGGCTTACATTGACACCGTAAGAGCGGTTCGCGAACCGCCCCTACCAACGACGCTACATTCAAATTTGATAAATTCTGAACCATTCTCAACAATTTTAACAACAAACTCGAAAATAACCATTTATCACAAAAAACCGCATTAATACTACGGAACAAAACATTCAAAAGAATAAATATTCTATTCTTTTACTTTTTTTATAGTCTTCCAGCAAAGGAAATTGCGGGATTTTGTTATTTTTGCATGCAATTTATAACTTGGCGGAGATTGTTTTGATCGCTTCCCACAACACTTATTATCATAAATATAGATATGGAAAACATAGAAACTGGACTTTTGTTAATGGTAGTCGGAATGACCACGGTATTTGCAATTCTTTTAATCGTAATCTATTTAGGAAAAGGATTAATCACATTGGTTAACAAGTACGCACCGGAAGAAGTCATCGTAAAAAAACAAGTAACAACACAACCTGTTGCGGCCGGACAGTCCGGAAATATTCCGGGTAAGACTACCGCCGCTATCGTAGCCGCTGTCAGCATGGTAACAGGTGGACAAGGAAAGGTTACCAAAATTGAAAAATTATAATACTAGCTATACATAATATATCATGAAAAGAGAAATCAAATTCAGTTTGGTCTTCAGAGACATGTGGCAATCTGCCGGAAAATATGTTCCCAGAGTAGACCAGCTAACCAGAGTTGCCCCCGCTATTGTTGAAATGGGCTGTTTTGCCCGCGTTGAAACCAACGGAGGGGGATTCGAGCAAGTTAATTTACTATTCGGAGAAAATCCCAATAAAGCCGTACGTGAATGGACGAAGCCATTCCATGAAGCAGGTATTCAAACACATATGCTGGACCGTGCACTGAACGGCCTCCGCATGAGTCCGGTTCCGGCAGATGTACGCCAGCTATTCTACAAGGTAAAGAAAGCACAGGGCACCGACATCACCCGTACATTCTGCGGCCTGAATGACGTACGCAACATTGCTCCTTCCATCCAGTATGCCAAAGAAGCCGGGATGATCTCCCAGTGTTCGCTCTGTATCACCCACTCGCCTATCCACACGGTCGAATATTATACCAAGATGGCCCTGGAACTGATCGAACTGGGAGCAGACGAAATCTGCATCAAGGACATGGCAGGTATCGGACGTCCTTATTCATTGGGACAGATCGTTGCCAATATCAAAGCGAAACACCCTGAAATACCTATCCAGTATCATAGCCATGCAGGTCCCGGATTTAATGTAGCTTCTATCCTGGAAGTGTGCAACGCCGGTTGCGACTATATCGACGTAGGTATGGAGCCACTGTCATGGGGCACAGGGCATGCCGACCTGCTGACCGTGCAGGCCATGTTGAAAGATGCCGGTTACAAAGTACCGGAAATCAATATGGAAGCCTACATGAAAGTACGCAGCATGATCCAGGAATTTATGGATGATTTCTTAGGATTGTATATCAGTCCGAAAAACCGCCTGATGAACTCATTGCTGATTGGCCCGGGACTTCCCGGCGGTATGATGGGTAGCCTGATGTCTGACCTGGAAAAGAATCTGGAATCGATCAACAAAAACAATATCAAGAACAACAAGCCGCTGATGTCGCAAGACCAGCTGCTGATCAAGCTGTTCGACGAAGTGGCTTATGTATGGCCACGTGTCGGTTATCCTCCATTGGTAACACCGTTCAGCCAGTATGTAAAGAACCTGGCACTGATGAACGTAATGCAGATGGAAAAAGGGAAAGCACGCTGGAGCATGATCGCCGACGACATCTGGGATATGCTTCTCGGAAAAGCCGGAAGACTGCCTGGTCCGCTGGCTCCTGAAATCATCGAAAAGGCAAAAGCCGAAGGACGCGAATTCTTCGAAGGAAATCCGCAGGACAACTACCCGGATGCTCTTGACAAATATCGCAAGATGATGAACGAGAAACAATGGGAAACCGGCGAAGACGACGAAGAATTGTTCGAATATGCAATGCACCCGGCTCAGTACGAAGCCTACCGTTCCGGAAAAGCGAAAGTCGAATTCCTCGCTGATGTTGCCCAGAAAAAAGCAGCTTTGCAGGGAAAGGCACAACCGGCAGCACCGGCCACAACCGCTTCGGCAGCTCTGCCTACAACACCCCAGGTACTGACTGTAGATGTAGACGGACAGCCTTACCGCGTAACAGTTGCTTTCGGAGATACGGCTAATACTGCTGCTGCTGCTCCTGCCCAGGCCGCACAATCCGCAGCACCGGCCGCTCCAGCGCCTGCCGGAGCCGGAAATGAAATTCTTTCACCGCTGGAAGGAAAATTCTTCCTCGTAAAGAACGCTTCCGACACACCACTTAAAGTTGGAGATATAGTCAAAGAAGGCGATGTGCTTTGTTATGTGGAAGCAATGAAAACATATAATGCCGTACGTTCGGAATTCAGCGGAAAGATCACTTCCATCAACTACGCTGGTGGCGACACAGTTTCTGAAGACGACATATTAATGACTATACAGTAATGAACGAGATATTTCAAAATCTGTATGAAATGACTGCGTTCAGCAACATTATTGCTGAACCGCAGTTCCTGATCATGTATGCAATCGCATTCATATTGCTTTATCTAGGTATCAAGAAGCAATACGAACCTTTGCTGCTTGTCCCTATTGCATTCGGGGTGCTGCTCGCCAACTTCCCCGGAGGTGACATGGGCGTGATCCAGGCTGATGAAAATGGATTGGTCAATGTTAACGGAGTAATGAAAAACATCTGGGAAATGCCGTTGCACGACATTGCTCATGAACTGGGAATCATGAACTTCATCTATTACATGCTGATCAAGACCGGTTTCCTTCCGCCAATCATTTTTATGGGTGTAGGAGCCTTGACCGACTTCGGCCCGATGTTGCGCAATCTTCGCCTGTCGATTTTCGGTGCAGCTGCCCAGCTGGGTATTTTCACCGTTTTACTGGTAGCAATCCTGATGGGATTCACTCCGCAGGAAGCCGGCTCTCTCGGTATCATCGGGGGGGCAGATGGACCTACAGCGATCTTTACAACCATTAAACTCGCACCTCATTTATTAGGTCCGATTGCCATTGCTGCTTATTCATATATGGCACTGGTCCCTGTAATCATACCACTGGTAGTCAAAGCTCTTTGCTCCCAAAAAGAACTTCGTATCAATATGAAGGAACAGGAAAAGAAATATCCTTCAACAGTAGAGATTAAGAATATGCGGGTTTTAAAAATTATATTCCCAATTATTGTTACTACTGTTGTTGCCTTGTTTGTTCCCAGTTCAGTGCCTTTGATCGGTATGTTGATGTTCGGTAACCTTGTAAAAGAAATCGGAACCAATACATTCCGTCTATTCGATGCTGCATCCAACAGTATCATGAATGCAGCGACCATCTTCCTGGGACTATCGGTAGGTGCAACCATGACGGCGGAAGCTTCCTGAACTTTACAACGATCGGTATTGTGATCGGTGGATTCCTGGCTTTTGCCTTGTCTATCGCTGGCGGTATCTTCTTCGTAAAACTGTTCAACCTGTTCACCAAGAAGAAAATCAATCCGCTTATCGGTGCAACCGGATTAAGTGCCGTCCCAATGGCTTCACGTGTTGCCAATGAGATTGCATTGCAATACGATCCCAAAAACCATGTATTGCAGTATTGCATGGCCAGCAACATTTCCGGCGTAATCGGTTCGGCTGTTGCAGCCGGCGTATTGATCTCGTTCCTGGGATAAAAAAACTGCAACTATTTATAAAAAGTCCCTGTAATCTGCTCAATGCAAGTTGCAGGGATTTTTGTTTAATACATTTTTTGGAGAACAAAGCGGTTAATTCCGGACTTTTTACACGAATATTAACCTTTTCTAATAAATAAATTGCCCGCAAATGCTGTAATCCAAAAATAAATACTTTAATTTGTGACTTGATATAGAAATGCTTTTTATCCTTTTCTTAAATGTGATTGAATATGAAGGACACTCATGAAACTAATCTGCCAGCTGAAGAAACCGGCAAATTAGAAGAAACTAAAGCACCGGAAGTAACTCCGGAGAACACTGCGGCTGAAGTTGAAACAACTGAAACCCCGGATGAAGCGACAGCGAACGCTATCAGTAAATTATCAAAAGAAGAAATTCTTGAAAAATTAGCTGAATTGGTAAATGCTGCTGCCGAAACGGCACGCAACGAAGTGGAATCGTTGAAACAGGCATTTTATAAAATCCACAGAGCCGAAGTTGAAGAATCGAAGAAAACATTCCTCGAAGGTGGTGGAGAAGAAAAGGATTTCGTCGCTCCTGAAGATGAAGGCGAAAACAAACTGAAAGAATTGCTGGCCGTTTTTAAAGAAAAAAGAGCTGCAATCCTGGCAGAAGAAGAACGCATAAAGGCTGCGAACTATGCACTGAAACTTCAACTGATCGACCAGTTAAAAGTGCTTACCGAAAGTCAGGACGACTTCAATAAGCTATACAACGACTTTAAAGACATCCAACAGAGATGGAAAGAAATTAAAGCCGTACCACAGGAACATGCAAACGAACTGTGGAAAAACTATCAGACTTACAGCGAAAGATTCTATGATATAATCAAGATCAATAACCAGTTCCGCGATTACGACTTCAAGAAAAATCTGGAATTGAAAACTGCTCTATGTGAAACAGTTGAAAAGCTGCAAACCGAACCGGATGTCGTGTCCGCATTCCACCAGCTTCAAAAACTACATCAGCAATGGCGTGAGATCGGTCCGGTTGCCAAAGAACTGCGTGAAGAGTTATGGGCTCGTTTCAAAGCGGCTTCTACCGTGATCAACAAACGTCATCAGGAGCATTTCGAATCGCTGAAATCGAAAGAACAGGAAAATCTGGTCGCAAAAACAGCTATCTGCGAAGAAATAGAAGGTATCGACTTCGATGCATTGAAGACATTCAAAGACTGGGAAGAAAAGAATAAAGAGGTGATCGCTTTACAGGATAAATGGAAAACAATCGGTTTCGCACCGAAAAAATCCAATGTAAAGATTTTCGAACGCTTCCGCGCTGCCTGTGATGTATATTTCAACAAGAAAAGCGCTTTCTACAAGAATATCAAGGAAGAGATGGAAAAGAATCTCGAACTGAAAAAAGCCTTGTGTGAGAAAGCGGAAGCACTGAAAGACAGCGTAGAATGGAAGAGTACGACTGAAAAGATGATCGCTCTCCAGAAAGAATGGAAAACGATCGGTTCGGTTGCCCGCAAGCACTCGGATGTTGTATGGAAGCGTTTCATTTCTGCCTGTGATTATTTCTTCGAACAGAAAAATAAAAATGTTTCCTCCCAGAAGGGCGTAGAACAGACAAATCTGGCCGCAAAAAAAGCATTGATCGAAAAGATCAATAAGCTGGATGAAACGTTGAGTGCAGATGAAGCATTAGCTGAACTGAAAGACATGATGGCTGAATGGAATGCAATCGGTCATGTACCTTTCAAGGAAAAAGATAAAATCTATAAAGAATATCACGAAGCGGTAGACAGCCAGTTCGACCGTTTGAAAGTAGACCAGACAGATCGTAAGATGCAGTCATTCCGCAGTAACCTGAACGATATGGCAGGCGAACATGGAAAAGGCAAACTGTATGGCGAACGCGAAAAGCTGATGAGAATGTATGACCGCATGAAAAATGAATTGCAGACATACGAAAATAATATCGGCTTCCTCAGCATCTCCTCGAAAGGCGGTGGCGGTCTCGTGAAAGAGATGGAGCGCAAGATCGAAAAACTAAAAGATGAGATGGCGCTCATAATTAAAAAGATCGATGCAATAGATGAAAATCTTGAATAAATAAAACGAAGCCGTCTCGCTAACAGACGGCTTCGCTGTTTATATACATCTACTATTTTATATGATATCCCAGATACATTTATTTAATCCCGGACATGAAACTGCCGTACTGCTAGGCACGGAGAACTATACACCTCCGGCAAACGTACGAAGAATGATACAGGAGTTATCATATCTTCCTGTATGGTATGCCGATAGCAACGATTACGTATTTACAGAAGAGATCGCTTCGCCTCGTTTCTTTTCTTTACAACCCAAAGAGCTCAGGCCGTTTGCCACGCTTGTTTCCGTAAAAGAATTGAAAGAGTTAGCTCCTTCTCTTCCGGAACTGGCTGCGTCTCCCTGGGGAATATCTCCGCACAGCCTGCACGTCTTTGAGAAACTGAAACAAGAATTACAATTGAATTTATCCGTACCGACCTGGAAAGAAGAATATTTCCGGCTGACCGGTAGGCAGACAGCGCAGAATGCCTTGAACGAATCCGCCAGCTGTTACCCGACCTTCCCATACCGGCTACTCCGAAATTCTGCAAAAAGATCAGGGAAATAGAAAAATACCAGATCCTGCAAAATGCCCCTTTTGTTGTAAAGACTCCTTATTCTTCGTCCGGACGCGGTTTGCACTGGATACCGGAGCGCAAACTCACCCCCAAAGACCGTACCTGGATAGAAGGGGCTATCAATAAACAGGGCACTGTCAGTATTGAATGCGGACTAGACAAGGTCCATGATTTAGCGATGGAGTTTTATTCCGATGGGGAAGGCCATGTCACCTATGAAGGACTCTCCGTCTTCAGTACGGAAAAAAAAGGTTCCTACTCCGGAAATGTATTGGGAAGTCAGGAATATCTGGCTACACCGATCAAACGTTGGATAGGAGAAGATGTTTACCAGCGGACCCAGGAAGCGGTTACAGAAGCCCTGAAAAGCATTTATGGAAATATATACCATGGATATCTGGGAGTGGATATGATCGTCTACAAAACAAAAGACGGTTCGTATGCCCTCCATCCCTGTATCGAGATCAATATGCGCTATACGATGGGAATGGTCGCCCTCCGCCTCAGTCAAAAATATCTAGCTCCGCATGCCATTGGCGATTTCCATATCACTTATGACAGTAAAGCCGGAGATGCCTACGAACGTCATCGTTTCATGAAAGGAGCTTACCCGCTCACCATAGAAAATGGCAAAATCAGGGAAGGATACTTATCTTTATGCCCGGTGACAAAGGAGACAAAATACAGAGCCTATATTTTAGTTGTGTAGATAGTTTTCTCTATCTACACAATTGTTCAATAATCTCTTTTTCCTGAGGATACCTAACGACCAGTTCTTCTTTCCGGGCCAGTTCGAAATCTTTATATTCAAATCCAGGAGCGACAGCACAACTTACCAATGTAAAACCTTTCGGATTTTTCAGGCGGGCAGCAAACCAAATATCAGGTTCAACAGTGATCTGTAACTGTCCTCCCTCCTGATCCGAAAGTTCACGACAAACAAGTTGTCCTTTTTCGAAAGAATAGATATGTAAAGGTTCGCCCTTATGGAAAAACCAGCTTTCCGGAGATTGAATACGGTGAAAAGCCGAAAAGTCCGCCTCTTCCAACAGGTAATAGATTGTTGTCAACACTCTGCGGTCGGATGGATATTCGGAAATAGGTTTCCACCTGTCCGGACGATATACTTCTTTAAAATAACCACCCTCCGGATGCGGAGACATATTTAGTTTTTCAATCCAATAAGAAGAATCTTTGCTACGATCCATAAGCTGTATATCTTATTATTTATGACGACGAACGCTACGAATAGTACCCGTCTTTTCTGTTCCTAATTTGTACCCCAAAGATAATCCAAATGTAAATGTACGGTCACGTATTCCATCCGATAAACGGGTAAAACTAGGTAAATAAGCGATATTAAATCCTAATTGCATATTCCTGAAGTCTTTCCGGATGCCACCCACACATTTCAAACCGAACAGGACAGGATGAATGCCATCCAGCTTTTCTTTGATAGGTTCAAAATCAGAGGGACGGTGTTCATCAAAATCAACATAAGTTACTACCACCGATTTCAATTTAAAATCAAGACGGGGGCCAACACCGATAAAAAAGATATATCCGTCATGACTTGTCTTTTTAATGTCACCCATTCCGACCTATTCTAACCCACTTCTTCTTCGAACTCCTTCAGTTCTTCCAGGCCTTTCTCTATTGTTCGGATATTTCTCAGGTAAAAACGGATTTGATAGAACATCATAATAGAAATAAAGAGCAATATTAATATCAGACGTATTTCCCAATTAGCGACAAGCCGGGCCTTTTCAATAAACAGAAAAGCAATCAGAGCTGAAACTACAAGTCCCGAAGCAAACATGAAATTCCTTTTCATCCAAAGTTTATAAATTAACGTAAGCCGGGCCAGTTCACAAATCCTCTTCTTCTCCATATTGAACCTAAGAAGGATAGCGGAGAAAAAGACTTGTATAATAAATCCTATGCCAATAGTCCCTTCCAATACAGCAAAAGAGAGCGGCTGCATCACGATTTTACCTGTCACAACTAGCACAGGAAACAACACACACATCACGAATGCCAATATAAGTCCAAACAAATCAAACCTGAACAACCGTTCATAGGCCGACTGTGTCCGATTAATTATCATCTCCTTAATGATCCTTTTATTCAATATCTCATTTTGTGCCAATCGCTCGTTCAGCACATTCCAACCTGCTTTTAATTCTTCCAGTTCCATATTCTTTTTAATTTAACTGTTTGACATGATTCTTAGCTTCTCTTTAATACGATTGAGTTTTACTGCCACATTATTACGGGAAAGTCCGGTAATATCCGCCATCTCCTGATAACTCTTTTCTTCCAGCCAAAGCAGGATCAGTGCACGCTCCAAACGTCCCAGCCGGTTTATCATCCGATAAAGTTCATGAAGCTGGGTTGTTTTATCTTCTTCTTCCACAAAATCTTCCAGGTCGACCGAAATCGGTATCACTTCCGGTTTGGACTTTGACTTGCGGAAAAAAGAAATACAAGTATTCAGCCCGATGCGATACACCCAGGTGGAAGCCTTACACTCGCTCCGGAAGCGGGGAAAGGCTTTCCACAGGTTGATCACGACTTCCTGATACAGGTCGTTCAGATTCTCCGGATCACTTGCATAGATATAGCAGACCTTATATAGAACCTGCTTATATTCTTCTACAAGCGCTATAAACTCCTTCTCTTGTTGCTGTGCATTCATTAACTCGTTATCGTATTGTTTACTACATCAGTCGCATACAAAGATGAATAATTACAATAATAAATCAAAAATCTGGATAAATCTTCATCTTACCAGGGCAACCGCATCAAAAGCATCTCTCGTCCGAAAGAAAACACCGTTTTGCAAGACAGTAAAGGTAGTTTTAAGCATGAGAAAGTTCGTGACGGAAACATTACTTCCCCTCCATGATTTTCGCACCTCATCCTTCACACACGTAACACGATGTATTACAGCCTCTTGTGGTGAAGGCAACATTTTCCCGCCTGCCTTCACGCCCGAAACGGGAAACCTTCCGGTGAGCAGGCATCCGTTTGGAAACAGATAGTTATTCGTTGGACAACCGATGCCTGTCCGTTAAAGAAAAACCGTACGCATTCCAGGAAAAAAACGTACGCTTTTTTTTCGAAAACAACATTTTATCCCCGCTTCACCACCCTTCACCACAATTACCTATATTACAACATAGTATACACGATGAAGGGTGAAAGCAAAATATATAAACCCCATTGCAGGATAGAGTCTTTCGGAAAAGCGAAGACGTTTCAAGCCTCAAAAAGTCTTTGCTGCCCCCTTTTCAAATAATTTGATGCGGTTGCCCTGTCATCTTACTACTTCTGGTAACTACTCACCTATGCCCGAATGACGATTATTGAGTTATTCGATAGTTGTTTCTCATACTCATTGTTGTCCCGGACTAACGAAGACATAATACTTCTGATTTCCAATAAAATAAGATCAGAATAAATGCTGATTTTCTTGCGCATGTCATAGGTATTTTGTGGCTGTAGTTGATTACTGCGTTACAAAGAGAGCCTTATTCTCCATCATTGACAGCCTCAGTAAAGCATTTGCGTGGTTCGCTTCCTTTTTAAGTACAGTTACCACTACCTTAAACCAGTTCAAGTAATTCTGCAGGTATTTCGTAGAGACTCCCCAAAAGGTGGAAGCGATCCATTTCTTCAATCTGTTGTGTAACGAGTTCACGTGTTGTATATGGAATCTTTCCTGTTTGACCCTTTGCTTTATGTCGTCTCTTAACACTACATGCTTCAGGTGGTTGTCGTTTGCATACCCCTTATAACTTACATGGCCGTCAGAGCAAAGAATTACGTCCTTGTCCAGCGGAGTTCCCAGGCTTTCCGCGATGTCCGCTTTGGTCAGCCTTCCTTTTCCACAGCGTGTCATGTTCAGGTCGTTCTTTCTGTCGGTAGTTACTATAACCTTAGCCTTGTTATCCGATATACCACTGCTTTTAGGATCGGTCCCCCTTTTGCGGGGAGGACGTTTGAGATGACGGTTACCTTTCTCGGATTCTTCAAAAAATGTCTCGTCACTTTCCACATTAGGTGAGTAGTTACTACTTCTGCAAGAATTGCAAAATATTCAAAAATTCACTTTTTTTAATATATCAAACTATATTTATTCCACAAAAAAACTTCATATTTGTTTCATATACAAAACTAAGTTTCTATATATACAAAACTAAGTTTCTATA